>NZ_CAUFYA010000007.1:0-140827 GCF_959596855.1 uncultured Butyricimonas sp. | reverse complement strand
AAAAACATATTCGATCGTTTCGTGAAGTTGAACACCTTTGTTCACGGCACGGGATTGGGACTTTCTATTTGCAAGAGTATTGTCGAGCAATTGGGCGGTCGCATCGGGGTGGAATCGGAACCGGGAAAAGGTTCCCGTTTCTGGTTTACTCATGCGGTAAGTCAATAAAAATGCGTACTTTTTAGAAAATCTAGTATCCCCGCGGAAAGCCGGGAGCAAGTAGCCATGTCTGCTATGATACTGATTTGCTCGTGTTTACCTGTTATATGCCAAGGGGAACGCTTCCCGCTTAATCTTTTCGTTTTCTTGCATTATTAGTTAATGTGTGTTAAAAGTGACGTTTCTGTTCATACATTTTTCTTTCTGATGTGTATCATGTTTAGAAAGACGAAATAGATAATGGAAGAACTGAAGAAATTAATAACAAAAGATATTTTTGATTGCCTGTCGGGGGAAGATGCTCGGCGGTTGGAGGAGATACGGGCAAGATTGAATATCAGCGACGAGGACTATCGGCAGATGAAAGCGAGAGCAACAAGCCGGGAATTGCACGAGCGAATCGTGAACGCAAGGAAACGTCCCCGTCGGTTCATGGTAGTGGCACGTTACGCGGCGATTTTGATATTGCCGTTGGCGATAGCCGTGTATTTCCTGTTAGATAAAGAGAAACAATCTCCCGCGGTAGTTGTGGCACAAGTTGAAAAAACTTTACCGGCACCGGAGCGCAAGCAACCCCGGTTGATTCTGGATGACGGGAAAGTGGTGAATCTGGGTCGTGAGGTCAAGGAGGAACAAATCACGCTTCATGCCGTGAACCGGGGAAACGAATTGGCATACGAGAAGAATCAAGTAGTGGAAGAAGTGGAAACGCTCGTTTACAATACAGTGGAAGTACCTAAAGGCGGTGAATACCATGTTTCTTTGGCTGACGGTACAAGAGTGTGGTTTAACGAGGAAACACGGTTAAGGTTCCCGGTAACCTTCGCCGGGGCAACCCGTGATATTTATCTGGAGAGGGGCGAGATTTACTTGGAGGTGGAGAAGGACGACCGGCATCCTTTTATCGTGCACACGGGAAACGGTGATATCCGGGTGTTGGGTACACATTTTAACGTGAAGGCTTCATCCGGTCGGATGATTGAAACAACGCTGGTCGAAGGACGGGTGGAAGTGAGCCGTGACGGGACGAGCGTTATATTGAAACCTTTCCAGCAAGCGGTAGCCGGAGACGTGATAAACGTGGTGGATGTTACGGATATGGATGCCATTATCTCGTGGAAAGACAATATGTTTTATTTCCGGGACGTGGAGTTGGAGCAGATATTGGATAAGTTGGCGAATTGGTACGGTTTCAACGTGTTTTACGAGAATCCGGACGCCAAGCGGGAGAAATATTTCGTGAGCATTGACAAATACGCCCAAGTCGATAAGATTTTGGACGTGATAGAAGAAGTCGGTAACGTGAAATTTAAAATAAACGAGAAAACAGTGATTGTGTATAAATAAAGGAAAAGCGAGTGCTACCAACACCCGCTTTGTCCTAATGCCCGAAGAGGCATTAATGTTAAATTCTAATTTACAAATGTATGAAAAAAATGTCTGATTTCTGGGGAAGTCATGTCAAAAAAATTCCCCTCCAAGGTTTGTTATGTCTTTTAGTCTTGTGTTTTAGCTTTCCGCTTTTTGCACAGCAAACGGGAAAAGCGATAGACATTAACGTGAAAGATGCAACCGTGAAAGAAATCTTGGAAATTATCAAGAAGCATGATTATCGTTTGGTGTATTCCACGGCAGTGATTGATGCCTGCAAGAAGAAGGTGACGATGAACTTGAAAAAAGCCACCGTTTCACAAGTGCTTGACGAGGCTTTCAAGGATACGGAGCTGTCTTACAAGGTGGAAGGGAATCTAATCACGATCAAGGAGGTGCAGAAAGATAAGTCTATCACGGCGAAAGGTGTAGTGAAGGACGAGAAAGGACAACCACTTCCCGGTGTTTCCGTGATTATCAAGGGTACTACGGTGGGGACGGCTACTAACGGGAATGGAGAGTTCGAGATTCGCGTGCCGGAGAATAGCGTGTTGCTCTTCTCTTTTATCGGGATGGAGGCGAAACCTGTGCTGGTGGAGTCGGATAAGTTGATAACAGTGGTGATGAAAGAGGTGGTGAATGAAATGGATGAGGTGGTGATTACCGGTTATCAAATTATTAACAAACGGGAATCGACCTCTTCTATTTCAACGTTGAAGGCGGAGGATATCATCGAGCCGGTGGGTAATTCTTTAGATCAGATGTTGCAAGGAAAGGTTCCGGGAATGTCTGTGATGCAGATGACATCCACGGTGGGAGCGGCGCCTAAAATTCGTATTCGCGGTTCGTCTACGATTATTGGTAATCGGGAGCCGGTATGGGTGTTGGATGGTGTAGTTTTGACAGATCCTGTGCCACTTGATGCAACAGAATTGAATAGTATGGATAGGGTAAACTTGATTGGTAATGCTATTTCCGGTTTGAACCCGGAAGATATCGACCGTATTGATGTGTTGAAAGATGCCTCTGCCACTGCTTTGTACGGTTCTAAAGCAGCAAACGGAGTGATTGTGATCACAACCAAGCGGGGAAAAGTAGGGAGGCCGTCAGTGCGTTACAGTACGTCGATGAGTTTCATTGAAAGACCTAGTTATAAAGGAATGGATTTGATGAATTCTAAAGAGCGTATCGAGGTATCGGAAGAAATTCATAACAGAGGGTTGGCATTTACAGGATTTGCCCCGGATGACGTGGGGTATGAAGGTGCATTACGTCGTTTGTGGGACGGGAAAATAAGTATAGAACAATTCTATGGAGAGGTAAAAAAATTGAAAGAGGTAAATACGGATTGGTACGATTTATTGTTCCGCAATTCATTTAGTCACTCTCATACTTTGTCTGTTTCCGGTGGAACTGAAAAAGCTACTTACTATTTTTCTGTAGGGTATTCTAACCAGCAAGGTGCACAATTACAAGAGCAGGGTGAGCGATTTAATTTTATGACAAACCTTAATTTTAAATTGTCAGATAGATTATCTGTGTCTACACAGTTAGCGGCAAGTATGAATACGACGGATCGTCCAACAGAGGATCTATATAAATATGCTTATAATACTTCTCGAGCGATACCGGCTTATAATGAGGATGGTTCTTATTATTTTTATGGAGTGGATATAAATTCAACATTTCAATTTTACGATGAGGCTGTTTTACAGTACAATATATTTAATGAATTAAGACATTCTGGGGCAACGCGAAAAACGCGTAGTATAAATACACAGCTTAATATAGATTACAAGGTCGCCTCTTGGTTAAACCTTAATGGAGTGTTTTCGTATAATACGAGTACAAGTGAGGCTGATTCTTACTATGATGAACAGACTTATAAAGTGTCTACTTATAGGGGATTACCTTATGGTTTTGATCGGAGTATATTGTCAGAAACTTCTTTAAAGTCTTTAAGAAATGATGTTTGTCAGATACCTTACGGTGGTATATTGAGCAGTAGTAGTGATGCAAGCGATTCGTTTACAATGCGAATGTCTTTGAATGCTAGTAAAATGTTCAATGAAGTACATAGTGTTTCATTGGCAGCTGGTATTGAGGTAACCTCGAATAAATATAAAGGATACAGTAAAGAGGAGTGGGGGTATTTGCCGGAGCGAGGAAAACAATTCACAGTGTTAGAAAACTTAGAAGATTGGCCGGAAGCTGCTGAGTCTATGTTGCAGATGAAGCCGATAATTTCAGATAATACGGCAAATTTCTTGTCTTATTATGCGACTGCTTCATATAGTTTTCAAGGAAAATATGTGTTTAGTGCTAATGTAAGAGGAGATGGCTCTAATAAATTGGGAGAAGAAGCCCGTTTCCTTCCGGTATGGTCACTTTCTGGACGTTGGAATTTGACTAATGAACCTTGGATGAATTTTGTTGAAAATGTATTTTCGAATATAGATTTTCGTGTTTCTTACGGTATTCAAGCAAATGTAACAGACGCCCATAATCCGAATATGATTATTGCTTTAGGAAAATTGTATCCGAATTCAGAGGAGTATGCTGCCTCATTGTTGCAATTACCTAATTTGGATTTGGAATGGGAAAAGACGAATTCATTTAATTTTGGAGTGGATTTTGATTTGTTTAAAGGTAAATTGGTCGGTAGTTTCGATTACTACAAGAAAAAAAGTAAAGACCAGTTGATGAGTGTTGAGGTCGAATCAACCAATGGAGGCAAAATCGTGACAATTAATGGGGGAGATTTGACTAATAAAGGTTGGGATCTTGCTTTGTCATTTACACCCGTTCGAACGGAAGATTTTGAATGGCAAATGACGTTTAACACGGGTAAAGTGTATAATGAGGTATCGAATGCTGCTGACCGCACAGTGACATACTCGGATTATTTGAATGGAACAGTTGTGAAGAATGGTTATGCATTAAATTCTTTTTACTCTTATCAATTTGACGGTTTAGATGAAAATGGATTACCTAAATTCAAAGGATTGAAAGATTACGACGAACAGGGGAATGTGGTGATTACTACTAGAGCACAGGCTTTGGCATCAGCTTTGAAGTATAGCGGGAAACGCGAACCCAATATTTCTGGAGGTTTATCCATGTCATTTAGATATAGACGGTTATCTCTGAATACAAGATTCGCATTGTCTTTGGGAAATAAAATTCGTTTGAATGATTTGTACGTGGATGAGGGGGCTAGTTTGCCTTATCCGGCACAGAATATGAGTTCCGAGTTTGTAAATCGCTGGCAAAAAAAAGGTGATGAAAATAAAACCAATATACCTGTGTTGTCCGATCAATCTATCTCTATTTCAAGTATGAATCCTGATAATAAAGGTATGATAATGAATGGTAACGAGGAGGTTGCTCGAAATTATTGGCAAATGTATAATGATAGTGATTTACGCGTTGTTTCCGGTAATTTTTTACGCTGTAATAATATTTCATTGACTTATGCATTATCGGATGAAATTGCCAAAAAATTGTATGTGAAAGGTGCTTCGTTCTCATTAGGTGTTTCGAATCCTTTTGTGCTCAAATCTAAAGATCTGAAAGGACGTGATCCGGAACAAGTAACATTGGGATCTGGAACGTTACCTCCGCAACAGACTTATTCTTTGATGCTGAACATAACTTTCTAAATGGACTGAATTATGAAAATAGATAAGTATATTATATTACCGTTATTTGTGGTATTGTGTGCATGTAACGATTTTTTGGATTACAAGGATAAGGATAAAGTAATCCCTTCTAAATTTGACGAGTATAGTGAATTGATTTATGGAGAGTTAATTCATAAGGAGTCGGGAGCTTCCTGTTTGAATCTTTTGATTATGAGTGATGATATTGGTAGCTTGGTGGAGGGAAATAAAGAAGATCAACGTCGAGAGTATTTGAATTGGTATTGTTGGGCAGAGAATTCCCAGATAACTCCTGATGGTGTGGAAAAAATTGATCCAGCGTGGGAATTTTTGTATCACAAAATATTAATGTGTAATGTTATAGAGAATGAAGTGGGCGCAATGGAAGATGATTTGGAGGGGGTGAAGTATCGTTTATTGGGAGAAGTACAGGCGATACGTGCCATGTCATACTGGTATTTGGTGAATATGTACGGGGAGCCTTGGCGGAGTGAGGAACAGGCAAAGACTGCGATGGGAGTTCCTGTTAATATCGAAGTAAGCATCAAGGATAACCAATATACGCGGGAAACTTTGGCTCGGAATTACGAGATCATGGAAACCGATTTGAAAAATGCGTTGATGAATTTAGAAAAAGGAGAGAAGAAGAATACTGCATTCCGTCCTAATAAGGATGTTGTTAGATTATTCCTATCTAGAATTTATTTGGAACAAAGTCGGTATGAGGATGTGATAACTGTTTGTAATGATTTATTGAGCGAAACAACGAGAATTATAGTACCGCTGGCTTGGATGAAAGGTAATAATGATTCTTGGTGGTATGATTATCCTATGGTATCGCGGGATGCGGGAAGTTTGTTGTTTACTTGGTGGACTAGGGATGCCGTGCCAACTTTTGGTTCTAGTTCGAGCGTAGGAAGATTTTGCGTGTCTTTGGAATTGAAAGAACTAGTGAAGGAATATCCTAATGATTTGCGAGGGATGTCATATACCTTGTGGGATTATAGTGCTAAGACCATTTATAAGTATCATTCTCCAGAGTCTAAATGTTACGGGATGAACTATCGTTTAGAAGAAGCTTATTATAATCGGGCAGAGGCTTATATCTGTGTTGGAAAGTGGGAGCTTGCTATGAATGATTTGACTTCTGTATATCGAGAGAGAGTACTTAACGAAACTGATCCGAAACTAGAGGCATCTGATGCTGAAGAGGCTATGAAAATTTTCAGAAAAGAAAAACGTAAAGAATTCTGTTTCGAAGATATACGTTGGTTTGATATTCGACGTTGGGGATTATCCGTGGAACATGAGTATCATGATATTAATGATTCGAGCAAATCAGTTACCTATGTTTTGGAGGCAGAGAGTCCTAATTATGTATTGCCTCTTCCTTTGGATGTGCAACGGTTGAACGACAAAATAGAGCGTTTAAAACGAGTAGAAGCGATTGTAAAATAATTAACAAGAAGATGTTATGAGAAAACTAATTATATTATTATCGATATTTTTGGGAGGAATATCGTTTGGATGTTTTCATGAAGATGATATTCGTGTGGAAGAACAGCATTATAAACGAGTGTATGATACTACTTCTACCGATCCTGTATGGAAATACGTATCAGATTATTATTACACGACAGGTAAGTTGTTTATAACAGATCCGGATATTTCTGATTATGTATTTAATTTCCAAAATAAATATGCTTTGTGGTTATTGCAGCCGGAACAGACGGAGAGTCATTTATTGAAAGGTATCCAATTTGTTGAAGAACTATTTTTGAATGGTTATTCAGATGAGTTTAAGAAAAAATTTTTCCCATTAAAGATAATTTTAGCGGATTCTGTCGTGTACACGGGAGGGTTGGAAGTAGGTACGGAGTGGCAACCCCAGAAAGTGTATGCTACGGAAGATCATCTCTCTTTTTCTATTAGTGAGTATACGATGAATATAACCGAGGAGGAGAAGGAAGTTTTCTCTGTTGATTTGAATTATACCTTTATAACGGGTTGTGGTGAAAAAATGGGTTGGGAAGTTCCAGAGGACTTTTATCTTTATTCTACTGAATCAGAGTTTTTGCAACATGCTACGGTGACGACAGCAGAGGAATGGACTGATGAGAATTTTTGGGAATTGGGGTATCCAAGTGGAAAGATTTGGACAAAATACCAATATAATGAGGAGACAGGAAAATGGGGGGATGTAAAAGTGGGCTATCAGTTTGCTGCAACTAAAGATGGTTACAAGGAACAATTTATTCGTTTTTTGTTTTTAACAGATACGGAAACGGTGGAGCGGGCTATTAGCTTGTCGCCCAAGTTGAAAAAAGCCCATGACGTTTTGGACCAATCGTTGAAAGATTATTTGGGTATTGATTATCGTAATGTTGGGTATAAGGCTAAAAAATAATTATTAGGGGTTAGGTGGGATTTTATATTCCACCTAAACTTTGGGATGTAATTAAATAGTAATTTATAAAGTATGATGAAAAGATTAAGTATTGTATTGTTATTGTGTGTAGGTGTCCTGGGTTCGGATGCTTTTGCCTCGGATTTCTTCGGGAAGAGGAAGAAAAAGAAAGGACAGACGGTGGAAGTGACGGACACGACGAAAGCCGTAAAGGCGGAAGATGCATACGAAAAGTTTATGAAAGATGCGGTGGTGAAGCGGGGTATGTTTAACGTGATCAAGAAGAAGGATAAGATTTATCTGGAGATTCCGAAGGCGTTGATGAGCCGAGAGTTTTTGATTAGTTCCCGCGTATCGTCGACAAGCCGGACATGGCAGATAGACCCGGGGACGATAAACCGAGAGCCGTTATTGATTACTTTTTCGTGCGACGAGAACAAGGTGTACATGCACTTCCCGCACTTGGATTACGAGTGCAGGGAGGATTCGGAGATGTACGGGGCGTACAAGCGGCATAGCAACCCGCCGATATGGAAGGCGTTCAAGATAGAGGCGCAGCCGGGGGACTCGACTACTTGCGTGATCGACGCCACGCCGCTCTTCCTGTCGTCGATAGAGGAGTTCTCGCCTTTCCCCGACCTGCCCGCAGAGGTGCGGATGATTGTGCCGTTCGGGGGAAATTTCCAGGCTGACCGTTCGAGAATCGAGGAGTTCAAGGCTTTCGAGGATAATGTTATCGTGAAGAGCATGATGACTTACACGACAGATGCGGAGGGACCGTTGACGACGATAGAGGCGCGGAATATCATTATCCTGCCGGAAAAGCCGATGACACCTAGATTTGCTGATGAGAGGGTGGGGTATTTCTGGGAATCTCGAAAGGTGTTTGACGAGAATTACGACCAGTTACAGTATTACAGTATTATTCACCGCTGGAATTTGCAACCGAAGGATACGCCGAGGTATTTGGCAGGGGAACTGGTGGAACCGGTGAAGCCGATCGTGTGGTACGTGGACCCAGCAATCCCGGAGAAGTGGAGAAAATACGTGAAGTTGGGTATTGCCGACTGGAATATCGCTTTCGAGGCGATTGGGTTTAAGAATGCTATTGTCGTGAAGGATTATCCCACGGATGACCCGAATTTTGACCCAGATGATATTCATTATAACTGTTACCGTTTCGTGACTTCGGCGAAGGAGAATTCGATGGGACCGTCTTGGATTGACCCGCGTTCGGGCGAGATATTGTGTGCCGACGTGATTTCATGGTCGGGAGTGACCAGTTTGCTGAACAAGTGGATGTTGATACAGACGGGAGCGGTAGACGCGGAGGTGCGCCGCCCGGTGATGACGGAGGAGAAGATGGGGGAGGCGATGCGTTACGTGGCGGCTCACGAGATTGGGCATACGTTGGGATTGATGCATAATTTCGGGGCGTCTGCTGCTTATCCCGTGGAGAAATTACGGGATCCGGAGTTTACGCGGAAGTACGGGACTACCCCGTCGATTATGGATTACGCCCGGTTCAATTACGTGGCGCAACCGGGTGACGTGGAGAAAGGGGTGAAATTGACGCCGCCGCTGGTGGGCGTGTACGATATGTTTGCCATCAAGTACGGTTACCAGGTGTTGCCGGACGTGAAGAGCCCGGAGGACGAGAAAGAAACATTGCGGGGATGGGTAAGAGAGAAAGTGGGAGATAAAATGTGTTTTTACGGGAAACAGGTATTTCGCTTTCGGTTTGATCCGCGTTCGTTAGCTGAAGATTTGGGAGATGACGTGGTGAAGGCGAATACCTATGGTTTGAAGAATTTGAAATACGTGATGGCTAATTTCACTGATTGGTTGGCTGTGGACGACGAGGGATATGCGGCGGTGGAACCGATGTACAAGGAGATCGTGGAACAGTTTATGCGGTTTATGAATCATGCGTTGGTGAGCGTGGGGGGAATGTATTTGAATCCAAAGTATTTAGGAGATCCCGTGAAATTGTACGAGTTCGTGCCGCGGGAAAAGCAGAAGGCCGCGTTGAAGTTTGTGTTGAGTAATTTGAATGACGTGGAAAATTGGTTGGTGAACGAGAAGGTTACTTCGATTATTGGACCGACGGCATTGCATTATCGAGCAGCAACACAGATGTTCAGTAGTTTGTTGGAGAGAGAAACGGTAGGACGGTTGTTGATTAGTGAAGTGGAGGGAGAGAACGTGTTCACGCTGGATGAGTATATGGCAATGATTTTTGACGAGATGTTCACGAAGAAGGCGGGAAGGTTAAGAATGTTAGATATGGCTTACCAAAATTCCTTTGTAGAAGGTTTGGTTAATTTCGTGGAGAAGGGTGAGTTCGCTAGTGGTAAGGGGAATGGGTTGCAAGCGTTGGCACATGAGTCTACTTGCAGTTGTCATATGCATGGACGTGAACAAAACCTTGAATTTGAAGGTGAACAGATTTTAGCGGAGATTGTGATGTCGCCTAGAATAGACAAAACTGCAAAGCGTCCCGTGGTGATGAAGTATTTGCGCAAGGTTTACCAGATGGCTAAAGCGAGATCGAATACGGGAAATGATAAAATCCGTGAGCATTATCGTTTATTGGTCTTGAAATTGAATTATCTGTTTGATTAATCTGTGTGTATGAGAGTGATAGAGATGGTTCTTTTGGGAATCATCTCTTCTTTTTTTTGTCGTTTTAAAATGAATAAAAGTAAATTAGTATTGTATTTATTTTGTCATTGTGAATGTGGAGAAAAAGCAAGGTGTGGCTGTATAGCTAGATATTGAAGTGTTGTAGTTTGTTTTGTCTAAATTATTGTTAATTATATATATTATAAATTATGATAGGGGATGTTGATGCTTTTTTTTGAAATAAATAATAAACGTGGTGTATCTTGTTGAAAATTAGTTGTTTCGTGTGTGTTAGACAGCTATTTGATGAGGCGTTTTTTTACTTTTTCAAGTGTTGTTTTTGGAAATTTCCGGATAATAATGCAACAATTTTTATTTTGGTCTCGTATAAGGTGTTAAGTATATTTTTTTAATTTGAATATATAATATACCTTTGTATCCATTTTAAAGATAATTAGTTGTGTGTTAGATGTGAAACATAATATAGCGTAGTTTATTGATATGGCAGACGAGAAGATTATTTTTTCCATGATGGGCGTGAGTAAGACTATACCGCCACAAAGAAAGATTATAAAGGATATTTATTTATCCTTTTTTTACGGGGCGAAGATTGGCGTAATCGGTTTGAACGGTTCGGGTAAGTCAACTTTGTTGAAGATTATCGCCGGGTTAGACCCGAATTACGAGGGTAAGGTAATTTGGTCGAAGGAACATTCTATTGGTTATTTACCCCAAGAACCTCAGCTTGATGATACGAAGACCGTGAAGGAGGTCGTGCAGGAGGGGGTGCAGCAAGTGATGGATTTGTTGAAGGAATACGAGGACGTCAACATGAAGTTTGCCGAGCCGATGAGTGACGACGAGATGGATAAGTTGATGGCTCGTCAAGGGGAACTGACCGAGTTGATTGAACACCACGGCGGTTGGGAGATCGACCAGAAGTTGGAGCGGGCTATGGACGCTTTGCGTTGTCCGGAGCCGGATGCCTTGGTGAAAAACCTGTCGGGTGGAGAAAGACGACGGGTGGCATTGTGCCGTTTGTTGTTGCAGGAACCCGATATTTTGTTGCTCGACGAGCCGACGAACCACTTGGACGCGGAGTCGGTAGAATGGTTGGAGCAGCATCTACACCAGTATGCCGGTACTGTGATTTGTGTCACGCACGATCGTTATTTCTTGGATAACGTGGCGGGTTGGATTTTGGAGTTAGACCGGGGAGAGGGAATTCCATGGGAAGGTAACTATTCCTCTTGGTTGGAACAGAAAACGAAACGTTTGGAGCAGGAGGAGAAGCAGGCAAGCAAACGGAGAAAGACTCTGGAAAGGGAGTTGGAATGGGTGCGTATGGCGCCGAAAGCCCGTCAGGCAAAGAGTAAAGCCCGTTTGAAGGCTTACGACCGGATGATGGACGAGGATGTGAAAGAGAAAGAAGATAAACTTGAAATATTTATACCGAACGGTCCCCGCTTGGGCAACAAGGTGATCGAGGCGGCACACGTGGCTAAGGCTTACGGTGATAAAGTGTTGTTTGATGATCTGGAATTCCAGTTGCCGCCTGCCGGTATTGTCGGGGTGATCGGGCCTAACGGTGCGGGAAAGACTACTTTGTTCCGCCTGATAATGGGTGTAGAGACTCCGGATAAAGGGGATTTTGAGGTGGGACCGACGGTGAAAATCGCTTACGTGGACCAGCAGCATAAGGCTATTGATCCCGATAAAAGCGTTTATCAGGTGATTTCCGGGGGAAGCGATATGATTAATCTTGGTGGACGGGAGGTAAATGCCCGGGCTTATGTGTCCAAGTTTAATTTCTCCGGGACAGATCAGGAAAAGAAGTGCGGGGTTTTGTCCGGTGGTGAACGGAATCGCTTGCATTTGGCGTTGGCGTTGAAAGAGGATGCCAACGTGTTGTTGCTTGATGAGCCAACGAATGATATTGACGTGAACACGTTGAGGGCATTGGAGGAAGGTCTGGAAAACTTCGCGGGGTGTGCCGTGGTCGTTTCGCATGATCGTTGGTTCTTGGATCGCATTGCCACGCATATTCTGGCGTTCGAGGGCGATTCGAAGGTAGTTTATTTCGAGGGAAGTTACTCTGAATACGAGGAAAGTAAGAAGAAGCGGTTGGGGGACGTGACCCCGAAGCGTATACGATATAAAAAATTAATCGGATAAGATAACAAGACCGTGCCAAAGAAAAAAGAAAAAAAGATTGTAGATAACGGCTTTGTGCCGGGTATCTACAATTATTGCGACAGATGGTGTGAACGATGTAAATTTCAGCTTCGATGCATGAGTTACACGATGGGAAAGAAGTTGAAGGAAAAGACGAGGGTAAATTTAGGGGAGGAGATGCCTGACGACGACGAATCCGCGTTAGCCCGTCTAAAGAATATTTTTGATTCGACATTTGACGTGTTACGGGAATTGGCGGACGAGCGAGGAGTGGGAATAGAGGATATTTATTCGGCGGAGAAGGTAGACCGTGGATTCTGGGGAGAAGATTACGAGGATTTGGAGGATCAGGATGAGGAAGTGGCAAGGCAGGTGGAGAGTGAGGATATGATGAAATGTGAGCAAATCTATCATTCTTTGGCAGATAAGTGTCAAGAGGAGATTTACCAGTATTTTGAAACGGAAAAAAAGAAAGAGGGTGAGTTTCCGCGGACGCGTGAGGTGGAGGATGCTTTATTGGAGGTGAACTGGTACATGGATTTGATTCGTTCCAAGATGAAACGGGCCCTTTGCGGGTACTTCCTTTACGCGGATAAAATAAACGCCACGCAGGAAGAGGAGGATTACAACGGTTCGGCGAAAGTGACGTTATTAGCCGTTGAGATATCTTGTACAGCATGGACGGTGATACGGGATAACATATCTGACTTTGAGAGGGAGGCATCCCGTATGATTGTATTGTTGGAACAGTTAGAAAATGATATAGAGGCTTTTTTCCCTAATGCCCGTACTTTCAAGAGGCCGGGATTTGATACTTGTGATGTAGTTTGAGAGAAAATATAGTTACGTGTGCCGTTTCCATTCAAATCGGATATTAGAGTTGAGTGGGAACGGTATTATTTTTGTGAATATTTTCAAATATGTGTGTTGAATTTCTTGAAATAAAGAGCGTTTTTTGTTGTGATGTTCGTTTGTAAATGTACCGTCATAGCTTGTTTTGTTAAAAGATGTACACTTTTGGTTGATGAAAATGAATATATAAAATATGGAATATAGTTCGTAGTGTATTTAAAAAAATATATATTTGTAGCTCAATAATTGAACGATTATTAACTGTCTAAAATCACTATTCGTTATATATCCTTACTTAACTATTAGTGTTCTAGTAATCATTGAATTGTAAATAATAACTCTTGTTTTATTTGCCGCACAAATCCTCATTTGTTTAACATTCAAAAAACGTTGGTTTAATGATAGTGGAATGTTACATAAAAGAAGGAGTTATATGTTTGTGAATAAGTGGTTTGTAGTGGTAGCGAGTATGGTCGTTTGTTTTTCATGCAGTTCCAGCAAGGAGATTGTCTATTTGCAGGATGTGAAGGAAAATGAGCGACTTGAATCGGACTTCGAGTACAAGACTGTCATTCACGTTGATGATTTATTGTCAATCGTGGTTTCTTGTGATGACACGGAGGCGGCATTGCCTTTCAATACTCCTATGATTGGCTTGGGGCGGGACGTGACATCGACCAACCAACAGGTTGCTCCCGGTTATCTCGTGGATAAAGAGGGGTATATTGATTTTCCCGTGCTGGGGAAATTGCGTGTGGACGGTATTTCCCGTGTCGAGTTGTCGGAAATGCTGAAGACGAAATTAGCGATGTACTTGAAAAATCCGATAGTGACGATACATTTCCAGAATTTCAAGGTGACTGTTTTGGGCGAAGTCCGGAGTCCGGGCAGTTACAGAGTGACCAGTGAGCGAGTATCTATATTCGATGCGCTGGGCATGGCGGGGGATTTACAGATTAATGCCAAGAGAAAAAACGTGCTGATTATGCGCGAGAACGGGAAAGAGAAGACTTTTGCCCGTTTGGATTTGACTTCGGCGAATCTTGTTTATTCCCCGTTTTTTTATTTGCAGCAGAATGATGTGGTTTACGTGGAGCCTAGCAGGGGGCGTATCGCGGGAGGTAACGCGGGAACTTTTTTGCCTTACGTTTTGTCCAGTGTGTCGACATTAGTGACGGTACTCGCGTTGATACTTAGATAGGTGAAAGGTTTTCTCCGGGTTGGTTGTATTTTTTAGTTTTAATGAAACGAGAGTGTATGAACGTGAATGGTAGTGAGGTCTATGTGCCTGAACAGGAAGAAACGATTGATTTAAGGATGTTGTTTTACAAGATTATCGCGCGGTGGCGGTGGTTTCTCGTGTCTGTGCCTTTGTGCGTGGGGGCGGTATTGATTTATTGCATGATGCAGGAACCCGTGTATAACGTGACGAGTAAAGTGATGATCAGCGACACGAAGAAAGGGGAGTTAGGCACTAGCATGATGATGAAGGAAATGGGATTTTTCCAAGGGGATAAGTACGTGGAGAATGAATTGATTGAGTTGCAGTCCAAGAATTTAATGCGGGAGACGGTAGGTGATTTGGAGTTGAATATTTGTTACAGTCGTGAAAGTGTCTTGAGGGGGACAGAATTGTATAAAGATTCTCCTGTAAACGTGTTGGTCGATCGTCCCGAGTTGATAAAAGACACTTGTTTTTTCGTGACATTGACGAGTGATACGACGATTTCGGTGACAGCCCCGGACGGGAAAGTTGTGCACGAGGGGCGTTTTTCGGAACGGATTCCGGTTGGTGATTACGCTATATCCGTGGAGAGGAGTGAGGTGTACTCCGCGGAGAAGGTGGAACGGGTGCGGGTGGATTTGTATTCCTACGATTCGGCAACGAAGAATTTTTACAAGAAACTGGAGGTGTCACCTTTGGACAAGAACACGAATGCGCTTCTTTTGTCGGTTAAAGATGTCGTGCCGCAACGGGGAAAGGAGCTGATCCGGGCACTGATAGATCGTTACAACGAAAACGGGGTGGCGGACAAACAGGTTGTTTCCGCCAAGACGGTGGAGTTTATCAATGCCCGACTTGAAGTGATTAACCGGGAATTGGGCACGATAGAGGATGATGCCGAGCGTTTCAAGCGAACGAATAAGTTGACCAATCTTGCTTCTGATGCCGAGTTCGTGATGGAGCGTAAGAAATTGACGGGGACGGAATTGTTGAAGTTGCAGACCGAGTTCGATGTAGCGCGTAGCATCCGGGAGTTATTGGAAAAAAGGGAAGGGAACGAGTTCGGTTTGCTCCCCGAGAATCTGGGTATCTCGGACGAGGGGATGAATAGCGGCATATCCCGTTACAACGAAATGGTGTTGCGAAGAAATAAACTTTTGCTTAGTGCCCGGAAAGATAATCCTATCGTGACGGGATTGGATATGCAATTACGAGAGATGAAGGAGAGTATTCGCGAGGCGGTGGGTAACGTGGAGAACGGTTTGGAAATAAAGATAAACACGTTAGAGCGGGAGAACCTTTCCGTTGACAAGCGATTGACTTCCGTGCCCGCGCAGGAAAAACAGTATCGGGCGATAGCCCGGCAGCAAGAGTTGAAAGAGAATCTTTTTCTTTTCTTGATGCAAAAACGGGAGGAGGCGGAGATCGCTAAACTGGTGTATGTTCCGACGGCGAAGATTATTGAAGACCCCGACGCGGGAGAAGGACCGGTATCTCCCCGTAAGGCTATGTTGTTGCTGGTCGGTTTGATGTTGGGGATTGGGCTTCCCGCGGGAATCGTGTTGGTGAGGGATATGTTGGATAATAAGGTGAGGAGTATTGAAGATATCGAGAGAAATGTCAAGGTTCCTTTGTTGGGTTCATTCCCGGAGGTGACCGGGGAGAAATTAATCGCCCGGGAAGATTTCGTGCAATCGGAATCCATGCATCTGATTCGGGAAAAGCTGAATTATATGTTGCGGCAAAAGGTTTGTCCGGTGGTTATGGTTACTTCGACCATTCCCGGTGAAGGAAAGTCTTTGATCGCGGCACATTTGTCAAACGCTTACGCGAAGACGGGTAAAAAGGTGTTGTTGATGGGGTGTGATTTGCGTAATCCCAGTTTGCATAAGTTTCTGGGAGAGAATAACACGAAAGGTTTATCCGCTTACTTGGCAGGGATAGAGGGCGACTTGGCAAGCTTGATTTGTCCGGTGGAAGAACATCTGGATGTTTTGTTCGGTGGCGCGGTACCGCCTAATCCGGTTCAATTGCTTGCCGGGGAACGGATGGGTGAATTGTTGGAAAATATGAGGCAGCGGTATGATTGTATCATACTGGATACTCCCCCGGTAGGGATGCTTGCCGAAGGGTTTGCCTTGGGCAAGTGGGCGGATGCCTGCGTGTACGTGGTGCGGGCGAATATGTTAAAAAAGGAGGCGTTAAGGTTGGTCGCCGCGATAAACGGTGAAGGACGTCTGCCCGATATGGGAATAGTGCTGAATGATTTACGCGCGGACGCGGGAGGATACGGTTACGGGTATGGCTACGGGTATGGTTACGGGTATAACAAAGAAAATGTAAACGAATAGGTATGTTGTTCTTCAAGCGTCACCGGAAATTTGTTTTTGACTACAAGCGGGATGTACACTCGCACGTTTTGCCTGCCTTGGATGACGGTGTACGTACCATGGATGAAGCAATTTTGATTATTCGTCGAATGGTGGCGGCGGGTTTGTGTTGTTTGACTTGTACTCCGCACGTGGCGTTTCCCGCGTTGATGAATAGCCGCGGGGATATAGGGAGTATGTTCGTGTTATTGAAGTCGCGTCTTGTACAAGAGGGAATAGATATAGCCGTGGATATGGGAGCTGAATATCGTATGGGTGAGTTTATGTTGGGGTTATTGGAACAAAACGAGATTATTGCTTCTGCCGCGGGGGAGGTGCTGGTCGAGCATAGTTTCGTGGCTCCATCGGTACATGCGGAGGAGATTATTTTCAGACTGCGGGGTAGTGGGTACATGCCTGTGATGGCACATCCGGAGCGTTATTCTTTTTACGCGGGTAACATAGTAAAGCATTGTGAATACTTGAAGTTACTAGGGTGTAAGATTCAAGTAAACTTACTCTCGTTTGCCGGATATTACGGGAAAGAAGCACTAACGGGTGCCCGGAAATTATACGGTACGGGGTTGGTGGATTATTACGCCGGGGATATTCACAATTTGCGACAGGAGATGTTGTTGGAAAAACTAATAGGGGGAGCCTTTTTTTAATTTCTTTTTTCGAATATTACTTTTTTGAATGTTTGGGCTCCTCCTACTTCTCGTGTATCGGTCGAGAAATTTTGATTGTCTGTTGATGCTTGATTATCAGATAATAAAATATTATCGGTTAGGAATGAAATTTTGTAATTCTTGGAAAATCTGACTATAAATAAACGATCGTTTATTTATTCGCAAAAATATTAATAATTCCGATAATCGACAATGTTAATTGGTTATTTTTTACTCCTAGTAAATAATAAGTTATAAAATTATCCATTCTCACAACACATGTTTGTTGACAATCGTAATAAACGATGGTTTATTTATTCGCTCACGGTCGGTTCGGGAGCTGGTTGCATTTATTTCTCAATGTCCAGTGAGTGTTGTTAAGATATTGAAAATGAAAACGATAAAATAATGATAAGGAAGTGTACATTAATAACAGGGATTCTGGTATTGTTGATGATATTACGCGTGAATGCGAACGAAAGTACAGCGGATGTTATTTCTACGGATGCCGCGGTGTTGTACACGGGTGAGGAAAGTTTTTTGATTCCGGACACGGTATTCCGGAAATTTTGTATTGAACTGGGATGTGCCGATGAAAAAGGGTACATTATTCCGGCAGAGGCCGCGAAAGTCACGTGGCTTAGTGTCGGTAGAAAGAATATCGTGTCGCTGGAAGGCATCAAGTATTTCACTTCACTGGAAAAGTTGACTTGTTATTACACTCCTCTTGCTTCGCTGGATGTATCGGGATGTAGCTCGCTAAAAGAATTGTACTGTAATCATAACGCCTCGCTTGTTTCCTTGAACGTGAACGGGTGTACGTCATTGGAGAAGTTGTATTGTTACAATACTCCGCTCGTGGAGCTGAATGTGTCGGGATGTAAGTCTTTGGTTTGCCTAAGGTGCCACGATAATACTTCCCTCGTGACGTTGTACGTGAAGGGATGTGCGGCGTTGAAAGAACTATATTGCCATAACGATCACCTCTCGGGGTTGGACTTGTCCGGGTGCACTTCGTTGAGGACTTTGTATTGTTATGGCAATTTTATTACTCGTTTGGATGCGACTGTTATGCCTGAGGGGAAGGGGTTCCGGCTTTTCTGCGGTAATCAGACCTCGGACGGTGTGACCGGGCAATCTTTGGAATTGACATTGACTCCCAAGCAAAAAGAACGTTGGGATGACTACATGATATCCAACGGGAGTAATGTTCGGGTGAACGTTGCCGTGAGATGAAACATGTTTTCTCTTTTTTTCGTTTATAAGTAGGTTATCCATGGGGTAACTCGTGAGATTTATCAACTTAAAACGGAGGTATTATGAAGGAGAAAGAGAAAAATGATCGGGAGAATGAAGGGAAGAAAGTGAATCGGCACGCGGAGAAGAATATCCCTTCCAAGCAGGACAAGAGTTGGGTAGGAGAAAACCAGATGCCACAACGACAATTTGACAAGACCGAATTAGAGAGAGAGAAAGGCGACGGTTTAAAGAGAAAATGCAAAAAATAAATCGTTTTATCTTCTTTATCAGGTTGGGCTAAAATAGGTCTGTAAAGTCGATAAAGGATTGAATTACGGTGTTTTATCCGAAAATATTTGTACTTGATTGACTTTATAGACTTTTTTTTCTTGTAGTATTGTTTGTTTGAATAATTATTGTAAATTTGCAGTGATATTTGAGTTTTGATTTGATTACAGAGTGTTTGCCTTTCATCGTATTTTAAATGTATCGTTAAGCAGACTTTCCTTAGGCAATTATTCAACCTCAAAAGCATTTATTAATTATTTTAAAGTTTGTATTAATGAACATTTACATTTCAAATCTAAGTTACGAAGTGAGTGACAGTGACTTAAAAGAATTATTCGAGGAATACGGTGAAGTTTCTTCAGCAAAAGTAATCATGGACAGAGAGACCGGACGTTCAAGAGGTTTTGGTTTCGTGGAAATGTCTGACGATGTACAAGGACAAAAAGCTATCGACGAGTTGAACCAAGCTGAATATGACGGCAAGGTAATCAGCGTGAACGTGGCTAAACCGAGAACGGACAGACCTGCCGGAAATCGCGGTGGTTTTAACCGTGGCGGTGGTGGCGGACGTGATCGTCGCAGCGGAAACGGTGGCGGCGGACGTAGCTTCGAGAGAAGATACTAATTTGTCATTGGGACAAGATATATTAATAAACGGTAGCGGAAGTTACCGTTTATTTTTTGTGGAAATAGTGGTGTTCCCCCCTGTTCCCGTTGATATTCTGTTGAGGAACTATTCAAGAAAGAATTCAATGCGGGTATAATATCAAATCAAAAACGTTTCAAAGACGCTCGTGAACGTCTTTGAAACGTCTTTGTATCGAAGGTGAAACGTCTTTGTTCCCTTATTACCCCCTATTCTCTTCCTATATACTTACTTCTCTATCCGTGAAAACCATTACCGCGGGTGAATGGGCGAGAATATATGACGCGGGGTATTCTTTTGCCTTGCGGATGATTTGTTCCATGATTTCCTGTTTTTCTTTACCGATAACGGGAACCAGTATAGCGGAACTTTTCAAGATAACGGTTCCGGTCATGGTGATGCGTTGTTGTCCCGTGATAGGGTGTTGGGATACGGCATATACGCGACGATCCGTGAGCAAGTTCATGTCATTGGGGAATATTGAAGCCACGTGTCCGTCCGTGCCTACACCGAGGATAACACAATCGAAACGGGGTGCGGTGGAATAACCCGGAAGTTCCCATTTTACCATTTCCGAGTAGCGTTCTGCTTCAACCTTGGGTTCTTGTTCTCCCCAGATACGGTGAATATGGTTTGCGGGTATCTCCAGCGGGATAAATAGCAACTGATCGGCATGCTTGTAGTTGCTTTCGTCCTCGTCCGGCGCCACGCAACGTTCATCCACCCAGTAGAAACGAATGTTGTTCCACGGGATAATTTCTTTGTATTCTTTTACCCATAACTTGAACAGCGCTTGTGCCGTGCTACCCCCGGACAGAGCCAAGTGGAAAGGCTTTGACTTACTTTTTTTTATCACCGTGACAAGCGCTTCGCTGGTTGCACGCAACGCTTCTTCCGGTGTTTTATAAGTTTCTATTTTCATGATATATGGTTATATGTCTTAGTATAATTTATGCATTTTATACGATGCAAGTTACATTTTATTCGTGATTAAAGCAATAATTTTGCCTTGAAAGCTTGAAAAAATCTTAACGTGACATCATTTGTCGGCAGCTTTTGTTGAAACGGCGGATAAAGAGAGCCGCCGCGAACATAAGACCACCGCAGAATCCGGAGAGTAGTCCGGGAGCCCCGAAGTTGAGTAAAATACCCGTGACGTAGGCGAGCGGGACGGCAACAAAGACATAGGAGATGAAAGCGTATATCATGGGGCGTTTCACGTCGGTGATACCTCTTAACGCGCCGAGAGCGGTGACCTGTAGCCCGTCGAATATTTCGAAAACCGCGACGACGTAGAAAAGGCGGCGTGCCACTTCAATCACTTCCCGGTCGGGCGTGAAGACGGAAGCGATTTGGGCCCCGAAAAGAGCGTAGATAATGGCCGCTCCCGTCATAAAGACCACGGAAAGACGAAAAGCCGCGTGAGCGTGACGGCGCATCTTGGCGAAATTATGACGCCCGAATTCGTGGCTGATAAGTATCGTGGAAGCCCCGGCAATCCCGCTGGATATCATGAAGGTGAGGTTAATCATGGATAACGCTATCTGGTTGGCGGCAAGAGGCACCGTGCCCAGCCAACCCATCATGACCGTGATGAGGCTGAGGGAGAGAAATTCGACGACCATTTGTCCGGCGATGGGATAACCCACTTGCAGGAGTTGTTTTATTTTGCGCCCGCTGACATTTGTCCGGCGGAAGAACTGAAAGACGGTGGCGTGTATGGTGGAGCGGCGTATATAAAAGAGAAATACCGCGGGCATCATGGTTCTTGATATCAAGGTTGCCAGTCCGGCTCCCGCTACCCCCAGATTCGGGGCACCGAGTTTACCGTATATAAACATGTAGTTGAGAATGATATTCATGACGTTGCATGATATCGTGATGACCATGGCCACTTTCGTGTTACCGATGCCTTCCATGTATTGTTTGAATGTCATGAAGAGGATGAAGGGAATGACCGACAGGGAGGTCAGCATGTAATAGCCTTTACTTAGCGCGATCACTTCCTCGGGTTGTCCCATCATGGATAAAAAAGGCATAAGAGCGAAGAGAAAGGCGGTGAGCAAGAGTGATACCGCGGTGTTCACCAGAAGAGAGTTCTGGAAGAATCCCGCCACCCGTTCGCTGTCGTTCTGGGCGTGTGCCTGTCCGACGAGGGGAGTGAGTCCCGTGGCGATACCCATCCCGACGACCATCGTGTTCATGATGATGATACCGGCAAGGGATACTGCCGCCAGTTCGGGAGCGCCGAGACGCCCGACCATGATGTTGTCCGCCATTTGCACCACCGCTTGTCCCGCCAGCGAGAGCATGATGGGGAAGGCGATACGGACGTTGTCTTTGTAATATGATGAACTGATTTTCATGCCTTTTTGTAAACGGGGGCAAAGGTACGATTTAGTTTGTAAAGTTCATAACGTCACGGGAGAATAACACGCCCGAAAACCGGGGGCGGTCGGCGGGGAAACGGTGGAGTTATTCGGGAGTTGTTCGGTAGTTATTCGGTAGTTATTCGGACGAGGATCGAATAACTGCAACTTATCTATTTGTTTAACTCTAGAATAGAGTGCGGGTCTACACGAGGGATGGGCATCGCTTATGGAAGGGAAAATCGGGAGAAAAATAGTTGAGAAAAGTGAAACAAATGTAACCACCCTTGCCGTATAAAAAGGTGTAAGACTAAATTTTAAGTAATTTAACCTTAATATTAAGCTAAATAATTTGCGAAGATGAAATAAGTATCTATCTTTGGATATATTAAACGAGAGAAATGAAGAAGACAGTATTTCAATATTTTTCACTGTTACTTTTGCTTTTGGCAATCGGGGTAAGCGCCTTTGGAGAAACTGATTCCAAAGGGGAGAAGCCCGTACCGACAGTTCCGGGTACGGAGCAGTCGCGGGACGATTCCAAGGTTGCCACTTCTTCCGCGGACCGGCATGGTGCTTTCGAACGCACGTTGGTTTTTTCCAGTCAGCAGATCGCGAACGGAAGTAGTCGGGAGCAACAAATCTCGTTCTCTATTTATCGCAAAATCCAATTAGCGTATCACAAGTCAGAGTATGGTATTCGGGTAGAACGTTCCATTGAAAGTTTTTCCGAATTGTTGGGTATTCGTTATATACAGGGATTCTACCTGTTCGACTTGTGTAAAATCGTCATTTAGCCACACGTAAGTCAAGTATGTCCGTGCCATGTCATTGTGGTACAGGTGTTTCGTATGCCTGTATAAAATGATGAAAGAGGATGCTATGCTCTGTTGTACAGATGTTTAGTGTGAAATCGGTATTCATGTAAGGATACGGACAGGTCCTTTACACCCTATTATTTTCAATTATTTTAAAGAGATTGACTTATGGAAACTACAAGTACAAAAATGAGTGATAAGATTACAAAGTCTGCATTATTCCAAACGTTATACCCGATCGTGGTTATGCTTATCGTTTTCGGGTTGGTATTCCTTGCTTTATATTGCGCGTTATAAATATTAAAATACATTAGACATGAAAAAGACTGCAACATCTACAAAGGGGGCAAAGAGAAATTTAGGTATTTCTGCTTTCCCGATAATCATTCTGTGTTTTATTCTTGCAATGATTATTTATCATTTCGTTTATGGAAATCCGGCTAATTTTATAAACAATGACCCGAACAATCACCCGTTACCCGGAAATCTCTTGGGTACGATATATAAGGGAGGGGTAATCGTGCCGATTATACAGACTTTATTATTCACGGTCTTGACGTTGAGCGTTGAACGTATGATCGCTTTACGCAAGGCGAAAGGGAAAAAGAATCTTCAGCAATTCGTGACCAAAGTGAAAGGTCAACTGGAAAGCGGGGATATCGAAGGAGCCCGTAAAGCGTGTGATGAACAGAAAGGAACGGTGGCGAATGTTATAAAGTCATCGCTTTCTACTTACACGCAGGTCGACGGTTGTGATACTTTGACGAAAGAAGAGAAGCAACTCGCGGTGCGGAAAGACTTGGAAGAGGCTACCATGCTGGAGTTGCCTACCATGGAGCAGAATCTGGGGGTTATCGCCACGATTACCACGCTGGGAACTTTGATGGGGCTGCTCGGTACGGTTATCGGTATGATCAAGTCGTTTGCCGCCTTGTCCTCTGCCGGGGGTACGGATTCTATCGCTTTGTCGACAGGTATTTCGGAAGCGTTGGTAAATACCGCGTTCGGTATTGCCACGGGGGCTTGCGCTGTTATCGCTTACAATTTCTTTACAAGTAAGATAGACGGTATCACGCATAGTATTGATGAAATCGGTGCTTATATCGTGCAAACATTCACGGTGAAGAACAGATAGTTTGAACCTTTAAACACACGAGTTATGAGTCAGAAGATAAAGAAGAAATCGACGTTTATCGACATGACCGCCATGAGTGACGTGACGGTGCTGTTGCTAACGTTCTTCATGCTGACCTCGACGTTTATCCAAAAGGAACCGGTGAAGGTGAATCCGCCGCAGTCGGTTTCGGAGATCAAGATTCCCGATGCCAATATCGTTTCTATACTGGTGGAACCCTCGGGAAAGGTGTTTATGGGGTTGGATAAGCCGCAAGACAGAATGGAAGTTTTGAAGAAAATGGGCGAAAGTTACCAGATCGAGTTTACTAATGATGAGTTGAAGAAGTTTAGTTTGTGTAACTCTTTCGGGGTTCCGATTCAAGGAATGAAGCAATTTCTCGCGTTATCGCCCGAAGATCAGGATAAAGTGTTGATGAATTACGGTATTCCTTGCGATAGCACGAATAACCAGTTTAAATCGTGGATGCAGTTTGCCCGCGAGGTGAACAAGGATTTGGTGATCGCAATCAAGGCAGACCAAAGTACACCTTATCCGCTGATAAAGGATATTATGGCGACGTTGCAGGATTTGCGGGAGAACAGGTACAACCTGATAACCTCTTTGCGAAATATGCCTAATGTATGACCGGGTTGGACGTGTTAATTTGAAACGATAAGATTATGGCAGAGATACAAGATAACGGAGGCGGAGAACGCAAGAAAGGTAAACAGAAGAAGTTTAGTATCCGCGTGGATTTTACTCCCATGGTGGATATGAATATGCTGTTGATAACTTTCTTTATGCTCTGTACTTCCATGAGTAAGCCCCAGACAATGGAAATCAGTATGCCCCGGAAGGATTTGTTGAACGAGCAGGAGCAGAACAAGGTGAAGGCTTCGAAGGCGATGACCATTTTGTTGGGAAAGGAGGGAAAGGTGTACTATTATATGGGAGAACCGGATTACGAGAATCCCGATATGGTGCAGGAAACAGACTTTTCCCCGAACGGGTTGAGAGCGATTTTGCTGGGACGTAACCAGATCGTGATGCAAAAGATCCGGGAGTTGAAACAGAAAAAGGAGAATCTGGAAATCACGAACGAGGAGTACTTGAAAGAGTCCGCCGAGATTCGGAAAGAGAAAGATTCGCCTGTAATATTGATTAAGGCGACGGATTTCGCTAACTATAAGAACCTGATTGACGTGCTTGACGAGATGCAGATATGCAATATCGGTCGTTACGCGATCATGGATGTTACACAGGGCGATTTACGCTTGTTACAGGATAAAACGCACGACGGGTACGCCGATGATTTGAAGGAGGTTATCGAGTACCGGGAGTTAAAACAGTAAGGTATGGCAAAAGATATTCATATAAATTCGGTTGAATGGTGCGACCTCGTGTTTGCCGGGAAGAATAAAGATTACGGCGCTTACGAATTGCGTAAGCAGTCGTCCCGGCGGCATCTGACAGCTTATATAGTGATTATAGGCTGTGTCGTACTGGCAATGGTACTTCCTGCCTTCATTCGTTTTCTTACCCCGGTGAAGGCGGAGGAAAAGATGGTAGCGGTGACCGAGCTTTCTAATTTGAAGATGGAGTTACCGGAGGTGAAGGAAGAGAATAAGATCGTGGCGGTGAACGTGCCGCCTCCGCCTACATTGAAGACGACAATCAAGTTTACCGCTCCCGTGATCAAAAAAGACGAGGAGGTGAACGAGGCAGACGAGATGAAGACACAGGAGGAGGTGAATCAAGCGAAAGCGGCTATTTCCGTGGCGGACGTGAAGGGAAATGATGACGAGAACGGTCAGGATATTGCTGATTTGGAAGATCACAAATTGATCGTGGCGAGTGATGACGAGGTATTTCAAGTCGTGGAACAAGCCCCGGAATACCCGGGAGGTATGGCCGCCTTGATGAAATGGATCGGTAAAGAGATCCGTTACCCGTCTATTGCCCAAGAAATGAACATCGCGGGACAGGTTATCGTGCAGTTTGTTATCGGGCGTGATGGTTCGGTGCGCGATGTGCAGGTCATTCGTTCCGTTGATCCTTCGTTGGATCAAGAAGCTATCCGGGTCGTGAAAGCGATGAAGAAATGGATTCCCGGTAGACAGCGGGGAGAAGCTGTATCCGTAAGATTCACGTTGCCGATATCATTTAAATTGCAACAATGAAAGAAAAGTCTATAAGGTCCATAAAGTCCGTAAGGTCATGGGTGTCCTTCGGACAATACTTATCGGTAGTTTGGCTACCGTGGACAAAGTGCCCCGCAGGGGTCCAAGGACTTTTGACCTTATGGACTTTACAGACCTTACGGACTTTATGAACCTTATAAACTAATTAAGTTATGAATATTCGAATCGGCTTTTGGCTCTTGTTACTGGTGTCCCTTGGGGCTTGTAAAGGAAAGGCATCAAGTGTGCAGGAAACCTTGTTCAGCGGGGTGATCCGGGTTGCTGTCGATGAAACGTTATCTCCCTTGGCCGAGGAAGCTATTAACGTTTTTGAGGCGCAATATAATCAGGCGGGTGTAATACCACTTTACACGAGTGAAGTGGAAGCGATCAATTTGCTGTTACGTGATAGTGTGCGGTGGGTTTTGGCTACACGACCACTGACGGAAAACGAATTAGAGTCATTCCACAGCAAGAAGTTTTTTCCGGAGTCGGTGAAGGTAGCCACTGATGGGATAGCCTTGATCGTGAACAGGCAAAATGCCGATTCGATATTTAATTTGGCTCTGTTGCAAAAGATATTTACCGGGGAGATTACCCGTTGGGAGGAGGTTGCCCCGGGTTCCAGTGCGGGAGAGATACAGGTGGTTTTCGATCACCCGAATTCAAGCACCGTGAGGTACGCGATTGATTCGATTTGCGGGGAGGGGCAGTTGTCCGAGCGTTGTCACGCGGCAGGGACGAACCGGAAGGTGATTGATTACGTGGCACGTACCCGTGGTGCTTTGGGGGTAATAGGTGTGAACTGGATCAGTGATGACAGGGATTCGCTTTGTCGCGATTTTCTTGACGAGATACAAGTGGCACGCGTGAGTCGTGCCGACCGACCGACGTACGGGAATAGTTACCAGCCTTACCAGTATTATCTCTATACCGGACAGTATCCCTTGCGACGGGATATTTATATTTTGCTGAATGATCCCCGTAGTGTTTTGCCCACGGGATTGACTTCTTTTTTCTCCGGTTCGCGGGGACAGCGTATCGTGTTGAAGGCCGGTTTGCTACCGGCAACAATGCCCGTGAATATCGTGAACGTGAGAGAACAAATCTAACTATAAATTTGAAGACGATGAATACAAAATGGATATTATACGGACTGTTCTTTTCGCTCCTTTCCGTGAGCGTGAAGGCGGCAGATAACAGGGTAGGGATAGATCTCTACGAGTCGGGAATGACCGGTGCGGCAAAGGTGTTTTTTCTGGATAATCTGCCGACGCTGACGGATAATGTACGGCAGGCAGAGGCGTGTTATTACCTTGGGGAATGTTATCTGACGCTAGGGCAGAGGGATTCTGCCGGTTTTTATTACGATAAAGGCGTGGGATTGCAACCGGATTACCCGTACAATCGGGTGGGACAGGCAAGTCTGAAGTTGAATGACGATCCTTCCGGCGCGGAGGCTTTATTGAAGGATGCCCTCGGAACGAAAGGGTATAAGAAAGACGCTACCCTGCAAATCGCTATCGCGAGGGCTTACTTGCACGCCGGTGATGCTGCGAAGGCTATGGAGCACGTGAATAAGGCAAAAGAGTTGGATGACAAGAGCGGTTTGCCCTACCTCGTGGAAGGCGACATTCTGGTGATGCGGGGACATACCGGGGATGCTTGTGCCAAGTACGAGTCGGCTACTTATTTTTCTCCGGATTGTCTGGGGGCTTATTTGAAGCAGGCACAGATATACATGTCCACCAATCGTTCGCTTTCTCTCGAGAAGTTGAATAAAGTGCGCGAGATATCGCCCGATTTTTGCGGGGCTTACTGTTCCTTGGGAGAATTGCACGAGATGTCCGGAAACAGTAAGGCGGCGGCAGAGAATTATACTAAGTTTATCCGTTCGGGGTATTACGACACGGAGAATTTGCTTCGTTATGCGGGGATATTGTATTTCGACAAGCAATATGCCGGGATGTTGCCCGTGCTGGAACAGGTGTTGGATGAGCGACCGGATAATTTAGTGGCGAAACGGTTGTACGCGTACTGTCTGGCGAAGCGGGAAGACGGGGAGAAGTGTTTGCAGGCTATCCGGCATTTTATAGAGTCAACCCCGGAAGAGCATCAGATTTATCAGGATTTCCTGTGTTATGCCGAGCAATTGGAGGCAAACAAGAATTACAATGATGCCGTGGTGTTTTACGAGAAGGCTTTGCAAACGGATGCCAAACATCAAGAGTTGAACAAGGAAATCGCGGATATTTTCGCGAAGACCAATCAATTGGATTCGGCCGTGGTATATTACAATCGTTATATTGATTATGCTGGAGAGGCGTCGGCGGAAGATTTATTGAAATTGGGCAAATGCTATTATAACATGGCTTGCCGGGATTCCGTTGTTGACGAACAGAAAGCGGAACTCGTGAAAGCCGATAGTTTGTTTGCCGCATTGAGTGACAAGGTGCCGAGTAGTTACGTGGGATATTTCTGGCGGGCACGCGTTAATTCGATGCTCGATCCGGAAACCTTGGAAGGGTTGGCAAAACCTTATTACGAGAAAGTGGTAGAAATAGGACTGTCGAACACGGAACGTTATAAACGGGAACTGATAGAGAGTTACAAGTATCTGGGGTATTACCATTACGTTGTTGCCGATGCTATCACGACGAAAAATAATGGAAATCCCGATTCGGCAAAAGGTGAATACGAGGAAGCAAAGGAGTTTTTCTCTAAGGTGCTGGCGTTGGATGCCAAGGACGAGATTGCTTTGAAGGCACTGGAAAGTATAAAACTTTAATAATTTTAGATTTAGTGATTTTAGATTTTAGATTGAGTAAAACGACTCGTGCAAGTTGCGCATAGCTTTCCCCGAGGAGTGGATGCGGGTAAGTCTTTTTTTTCCACCGTTGGGGTGTTTTGGTATGGAAATTGCACTATATTCCACAGAACAATAAAAAGGAAATATGAAGTTTTGGTTGAAAATATTGTCTGTCGTTATTATAACGTTTTGTTTCGGGATAAATGTTTTGTCCGGGGAGAACACGTTTGAAGGACGTACGGAAAACAGGACGGAGTATTTCGCTTCTACCCGGTTGGACGGGGAATTTACTTTGAGCGATTTGGCAAGAACCTACGATTTCGTTGGTGGTGCGTTTATCCTATCCGCATCAATTGATTTACCGGGCGATACGGGTATTGAAAAAGAAAAAAGAGGTGGTTTGTCTAAACTGCTCTCGTGCCATGATTCGGTCTTGAAGTCACATCACATTATTTGTCAGGAAAAATTCCGAGAATATTTATTCACAAAGCATGTCCATGGATTTTATATCTATCGGATAGGTCGTTTAGTTATTTAGCGGTATTGCCGGGATATATTCTCTCGTGCAAGGGAGAAAAAAAGCGTGTAGAAAGTTTGTTGGAAAGAAACTTTCCCGGTGAATATACGTTAAAGTTAAAAGTAAGCATTTAAAGAACGTTTAAATTATATATTATGAGACAGAATGTCGGGTACGTGACGCAAGTGATTGGTCCTGTCGTGGACGTGATTTTCGAGAATGACGGGGGAGATTTGCCACCTATTTACGAGGCGCTTGAAATCGAGCGGGACAATGGAGCCAAGTTGATTGTCGAGGTTGAACAGCACGTGGGTGAAGACACGGTGCGCTGCGTGGCAATGGATACGACGGACGGGTTGTATCGCGGGATGAAAGTGGTTGACTTGGGGCGGACGTTGACGATGCCCACGGGCGATCAGATTAAGGGACGTCTGTTGAACGTGACGGGTGATGCTATTGATTATCTGTCCCCGTTGGAATACAAAGATACGCTTTCCATTCACCGGGAAGCCCCGAAATTCGAGGATCTGTCCATACAGGAAGAATTGTTATTGACGGGTATCAAGGTGATCGATTTACTGGAACCTTATTCCAAAGGGGGAAAAATCGGTTTGTTCGGTGGTGCCGGTGTCGGTAAAACCGTGTTAATCATGGAAATGATCAATAATATAGCCAAGGGACATAACGGGTATTCCGTGTTTGCCGGAGTCGGTGAACGTACGCGTGAGGGGAATGACCTTTTGCGGGAGATGATCGAGTCGGGTGTAATTAATTACGGCGACAAGTTCAAGGAGGAAATGGCTCAAGGCAAATGGGATTTGGAAAGCGTGGACATGGATAAAGTGCGGGAATCACAGGCCACGCTCGTGTTCGGGCAGATGAACGAGCCCCCCGGGGCACGTTTGCGGGTGGCTTTGTCGGGATTGACCGTGGCGGAGATGTTCCGGGATTCGAATGAAGGCGGTAAGGAGATATTGTTCTTTATTGATAATATATTCCGTTTCACGCAAGCGGGTTCGGAAGTTTCGGCGTTGCTGGGACGTATGCCGTCGGCGGTGGGCTATCAACCCACGTTGGCATCGGAGATGGGTAAATTGCAGGAGCGCATCACTTCGACGAAAAACGGTTCGATTACATCTATTCAAGCTATTTACGTGCCGGCGGACGACTTGACTGACCCCGCTCCGGCGACGACATTCAGTTTCTTGGACGCGACCACGGTATTGAGCCGTAAGATCACGGAATTGGGTATTTATCCGGCAGTGGACCCCTTGGAATCGAATTCACGTATTCTTGACCCGGCTATCGTGGGTGAAGAACATTATCACACGGCGCAGAGGGTTATCGAATTGTTGCAGCATTATAACGAGTTACAAGATATTATTGCCATATTAGGAGTGGATGAGTTGTCGGATTCGGATAAGATTGTCGTGGCTCGTGCCAGACGGGCGCAACGTTTCTTGTCACAACCATTCCATGTGGCGGAGCAATTCACGGGTATTCCGGGTGTGATGGTTCCACTGGAGGAAACTATTCGCGGGTTCAAGATGATTTTGGATGGCGATATGGACGAGTACCCTGAGCAAGCCTTTATGAACGCCGGAACAATTGACGACGTGATTAAGAAAGGAAAAGAGATGATGGAGAAAGCGAAAAGCAATTGAAAATTGAAAGTTGAAAATTGAAAATGAAATGAACGATGATAGGGGAGGTGCCCGAAGGGCGGAGGAGTTCAATTTAAAATCTAAAATCTAAAATCTAAAATCAAAAGCGTTCGCTCGTGCGGCTGTAATCTAAAATCATAAATCATAAATCATAAATCTAAAATTAATCAGGATGGTTTTAAGAATAGTATCTCCGGAAAAAGTGCTTTATAAAGGTGAAGTGCAAATGGTGAAACTACCCGGTACGGTGGGACAGTTCACGGTATTGGAGCATCACGCCCCGTTAGTGTCCACGTTGACAGCGGGAAAGCTGGTTTACCGGGGGGCGAGCGGGGAGAAGGAAATTGATATAAAAGGAGGAGTCGTGGAGGTGCGGGATAACAACGTGGTGGTATGTATAAATTGATAAACGAATGAAAGGTTATGCAAGACATATATTGACGGTATTCTTTTCGCTGACGGTGGCTTTGAACGTGTCCGCGCGGGAGGTTGTTGCCGTGAATGATACTCTGACAACGGAAGATGAAATTGTTGCTCGGGTGGATTCGCTGGGGCAGGAAGTCGAGGAAGAAGCGAAAGCGTTTAACCCGAAAGAAACCATTTTCGAGCATCTTGGTGATGAATACGGTTGGAATATCGTGGGGCGTGTGACTCTTCCATTGCCAGTGATTGTTAGGGGAATAGACGGAAGTTGGCACGTGTTCAGTTCCACGCGTCTGGAGGACGGGAAGGAATACGAGGGATTTTATATCGCCCGCGAGGGAACTCACGAGGGGAAGATTGTCGCCACGGACGCGACGGGAAACGTGTATCGTCCGTATGATTTCTCTATCACGAAAAACGCATTTTCTATCATGATAAGCGCTTTGATTACCATGTTAATCGCCTTTTCGTTGGTGCGTTATTACCGGAAAAACAAATACAAAGCCCCTAGAAAGGGTGTCGGTTCAATCGAGATGGTCGTGGAGATGTTGTACAAAGAGGTTATCGTGAGCGTGTTGGGAAAAGAGGCGAGAAAATATGCGCCTTATCTGCTGACATTGTTTTTCTTTATATTCATCTCTAACTTGATGGGGTTGGTCGCGTTCTTCCCGGGTGGAGCGAATGTGATGGGGAATATGTCTATCACGCTTGTACTGGCAGTTTGTACCTTTGTCGTGGTGAACGTGTCGGGAACAAAGGAATACTGGAAAGAGATTTTCTGGCCGGATGTACCGTTCGCGTTGAAATGTCCGGTGCCCTTGTTGCCGATAATCGAGATTTTCGGGGTGTTCACGAAACCTATCGCTCTTATGATTCGTCTTTTCGCGAATATGCTGGGAGGACACTTGATTGTGCTGGTATTGATTTCGTTGATATTCATGTTCGGCGTGATGGGGCAGGTGGTTGTCGGGGTGACAACGATATTCTCGGTACTGTTCGCGGTGTTTATGAACTTGATACACGTGCTGATAGGATTTATTCAAGCGTACGTGTTTATGTTACTGTCGACGATATTTATCGGGTTAGCGAGAGTGAAGCGATTGAGTGATTTATAATAGAATAATTTGAATCAATAAATCTAAAATAAATAAGGTTATGGAAAGTTTAATTTTATTGGAAGCCGCGGTAGCCGGAATGAGTCTGGCAAAGATAGGTGCTTGTGTTGGTGCGGGTATAGCCGCTATTGGTGCCGGTATCGGTATTGGTAAGATCGGTTCTTCTGCTATGGACGCTATTGCCCGTCAGCCGGAAGAAACGAATAACATCAGAACGAATATGATTGTGATTGCCGCGTTGATAGAGGGTGTTGCCCTTTTCGCGATTATCGTTTGTTTATTAGCATTGTTTGTATAAAAAGAAGCTATGTCATTGTTTACACCGGAATTCGGATTAGTGTTTTGGATGCTGGTTGTCTTCTTGATTCTTTTCGGCATCTTGGCAAAATACGCTTGGCCTGCCATTGTCCGTATGTTGGACGAACGGGCGGACTTTATCGATAAAGGCGTGGTTTATGCTCAAGAAGCGAAGGAAGACCGGGAGAAGGCACAGGCAGATGTCAAGACGTTGCTGGCGGAAGCGCACAAGCAACAATTGGACGTGCTGCAGCAGACAGAACGACTGAAACGGGAGATGATAGCGGATGCACGCAAGGCAGCGGAGAACGAGGCGCAACGGGTGAGAGAAGCTGCCAACTTATCAATAGAGCAGGCGAAAAGAGAAGCGGAACGGCAATTACGGGTACAAGTGGCATCTTTGTCTTTGCAGATAGCAGAGAAGGTGATGCGGAAAGATCTGTCTTCCGATAAGGCTCAAACGGAGATTATCGGTAAGCTGTTGGACGAGCTTGAAAATAAAGAGTAAAGGAGGAAGGTATGGACGAAGGATTGATTGCTCGTAGATACGCGAAGGCTCTGCTTCGATACTCGCAAGAACTGGGTGCTGCCGATTTGGTTTACGAGAAGATGAAATTATTCGAGATAAACTATATCGCTCACCCCGATTTGCAAAAGGCTTTGTTGAATCCGTTGTTGTCACCCGGGGATAAGGAGATGCTTCTTTCCACGGCTATCGGAATCGAGCCGGGAGAAGCGTATATCAAGGGGATTCGTTTGTTGATAAAGAATCACCGGGAGATGTATGTAAGACAAATCTGTCTGATGTTCCAAAAACTCTACCGGGAGGCTTACGGCATCATCCGGGTGAAGATTACCACCGCGGTGGAATTGTCGAAGGAGGCTCTGGAACAAATAGAGGATTACGTGAAACGTCGCTATGCCTCGAAAAAGATAGAATTTGTCCATAAAGTTGATTCGACGATTATCGGTGGTTTCGTGTTACAGATCGGTACGGAGCAATTAGATGCCTCGTTGATGAAGGAACTGAAGGAGATAGGAGTAGGGTTAGGACTGGAAGAGAATTATTGACTCGGTAATTCCGTGATTCAATAATTGACGATTCAGCGATTATAAGAAATTTGGAAAGTCATTTTCAATTTTCAATTTGAAATTTTCAATTGTATAAATTTATGTTGAAAGCGAATGAAATATCGGATATATTAGAGATGCAGCTCAAGGAGGTGGATACTCGAATGGTTTTTGAAGAAGTGGGTAGAGTGATGGAAGTAGGTGACGGGGTTGCCCATGTCTTCGGGTTGGATAATGTTCGGGCAAACGAGTTGCTCGAATTTGAGAACGGGGTTCGGGGAGTCGCTATGAACTTGGAGGAGGACAACGTGGGTGTGATTCTGATGAATGCCGGTGACCGCGTGAAAGAGAATTACACGGTGAAGCGTACCGGGAACATCGCTTCCATCAAGGTGGGAGAAGGTTTGCTCGGGCGGGTGATTAATACTTTGGGTGATCCGATCGACGGGGTTGGTGCGATTCAGGGTGATTTAATGCAGTTGCCGTTGGAACGTAAGGCTCCGGGGGTAATCTATCGTCAACCGGTGAAAGAACCTTTGCAGACAGGTATCAAGGCTATCGACTCTATGGTGCCTATCGGACGCGGGCAGCGGGAGCTGATTATCGGTGATAGACAGACGGGGAAGACCTCTATCGCGGTGGATACGATATTGAACCAAAAAAGGTATTTTGACAAAGGTGATCCGGTTTATTGTATTTACGTGGCTATCGGGCAAAAAGCATCCTCTGTGGCTATGCTCGTGAACACGTTGCAGGAGCGGGGTGCCATGGAATACACGGTCGTGGTGGCGGCAAACGCCTCTGATTCGGCAGCCATGCGGTATTATGCGCCGTTTGCCGGGGCAACCATTGGCGAGTATTTCCGGGATAGCGGACGTAATGCACTTGTGATATATGACGACCTTTCCAAGCAGGCGGTAGCTTACCGGGAGATATCTTTGATTTTGCGTCGTCCGTCAGGTCGTGAGGCTTATCCGGGTGATATTTTCTACCTGCATTCCCGTTTGTTGGAAAGAGCCGCGCGTATTATTTCCAGCGATGAGATGGCACTGACGATGAATGATCTGCCGGAAAACTTGAAACCGATGGTGAAAGGGGGCGGTTCGTTGACAGCCTTACCGATTATCGAGACACAGGCGGGCGACGTATCGGCATATATTCCCACGAACGTGATCTCTATCACGGACGGTCAGATATTTCTTGAAGCCAGTTTGTTTAACGAGGGTATGCGTCCGGCAATTAACGTGGGTATTTCGGTATCCCGTGTCGGTGGTAACGCTCAGTTAAAGGCCATGAAAAAGATAGCCGGAACGCTGAAGATCGATCAGGCACAATACCGGGAACTGGAATCGTTCTCCAAATTCGGCGGTGATATGGATTCCGTGACGGAAATGGTGATAGACAAAGGGCGTAAGAACGCACAATTGTTGATACAACCCCAACATTCCCCGATGCCCGTGGAGGAAGAAATTGCTGTCATATATTGCGGTACCCAAGGATTGTTACGGAACGTGGCAATAAAACATATTGCCGAATTTGAAAAAATGTTTTTAGAAATCTTGCGTTCCAGATACCAAAAGGAGATTCTTGAACCGTTGAGTAAGGGTATGCTGGATGAAAATATTTCCAAGCTACTGGAAGAAGTTGCCGGGGATGTGGCACAAACGTTTAATGATTAGAGTTCATAAAGTTTGTAAAGTTCATAAAGTTTATAAAGTAACGGGTGTCCTTCGGACAAGGTTTAATGGCAGCGTGAACTGCCGTAAACAAAGCCCGCGGGTTCCAAAATCTTATGAACTTTACAACCTTACAAACCTTACAAACCTTATGAACTTTATAAACCTTATAAACCTTATAAACTGACTATGGCATCTACACGTGAATTGAAAGGAAGGATTAGTTCGGTACACTCTTCTCAGAAGATTACCGGGGCGATGAAGATGATTTCATCGGCAAGGTTGAGAAAGTCCGAAAACGCGTTGAATAACGCCCGACCTTACATGGAACAGTTACAGAATATATTGGATCATATCGCGGCGCAGACATGTGACTATCAGTCCCCGTTAAGCCAAGAGAGAACGGTGCAACGGGTGGCTGTTGTCATTTTTGCCGCTAACGAGGGATTATGCGGGGCTTTTAACCTGACACAGTACAAGAAGTTGTTGGAAACCCTGAACGAGTACAGTACTCAAGTGAAATCGCCGATACAGGTGTATCCCATAGGTAGAAAGATCGTGAATGAGGTGAAGCGGACGGCAGGGGTGGAAACGATGGAAATACCCGAGTTTTTCGAGGCGAAACAGTATGCTGACGGGTGTACGGCCTTGGCGGACGAGTTGATCCGACGTTTTATGGCAAAAGAAATTGATAGGGTAGACGTGATATACTCTCATTACAAGAGTATGGGCACGCAGATCGTCACCCGCGTGCAGTTGCTCCCGTGGGTGCCGCGGGAAACAAATGTTCTCTCCGGAAAGGAACAGAACACAGTTTATATCTACGAGCCTAATTGTGAAGAGATTCTGGAAACGGTGTACCCCTTGGTAATTCATTCCATCATGTATCGCTATTTGTTGGAAAACCAAACTTCGGAACAGGCATCCCGGATACTTTCCATGCAAATGGCAAATGATAACGCTATCAAGCTGTTGAAAGGTCTGCAACTGGAATATAATAAACTCCGGCAACAGAACATCACGGCAGAATTAATGGACATAGTGGGAGGCTCGCTAGAGTAATTTTAAATATTAATATTAAAGAAACATAATGATACAAACTTGATAAAACATGACTGTAACCCTGATTATTTTAGCTTTATCCGCGTTCTTTTTTGTAAATGGTAAGATAAGATCTGATGTCGTTGCGCTTTGTGCTTTAGTTCTTTTGATTCTGTTCAATATATTGACACCGGAAGAGGCTCTTTCCGGTTTCTCCAATTCAATCGTGATCATGATGATCGGGTTATTTGTCGTCGGGGGTGCGATATTTCAGACCGGATTGGCTAAGATGATCAGTAGTAAGATATTGAAACTCGCGGGGGATAGCGAGTTAAAACTTTTTATCCTCATTATGCTGGTGACTGCCGCTATCGGTGCTTTCGTGAGTAATACCGGAACCGTGGCGCTCATGCTTCCTATCGTCGTGAGTATGGCGGTAAGTGCCAAAGTGAGTCCCAGTCGTTATTTGATGCCGTTGGCGTTTGCCAGTAGCATGGGAGGTATGGCAACCTTGATTGGTACACCGCCGAACTTGGTGATTCAAAACGCCTTATTAGGAGCCGGATACGAGGGGTTATCCTTTTTCTCTTTTACCCCCGTGGGTATTATTTGCGTATTCGTGGGTATTATCGTGTTGATTCCGTTAAGTAAGATATTTCTTGTAAAGAAAGATGAGAAAAAGATAGAGAAAAAAGCGAGAAATAAATCGGTTAAAGATTTAGCTTACGAGTATCAGATCGCGCAAAACCTGTTTCGGGTAGGGGTGAAGAAAAACTCTTTGTTTTGTGGCAAGACGTTGGTCGAATTGAATATCACGGGAAAATATAACTTGACTATTCTGGAAATACGGCGAGAATCCAACACGCAAAATCCTTTCATGAAAACCATAGACCAGAGATTGGCGGGTCCGGATACGGCGTTGCAGGAGGGGGATGTCCTCTATGTGCTGGGACAATTCGCGCAAGTGGAAGTATTGGTCGGGGAGAATCATTTGGATTTGTTGGATACGCATACCGCCGAAGTTTCCGATAAACATGTCAAACAAGATGTGAACTTCGGGGAGATGGGGATTGCCGAGGTGTTATTGATGCCGAATTCGCAGTTGATAAACCGGGCTGTCAAAGATTCCGGTTTCCGGGAGAAATACCGTGTCAATGTCTTGGGTATTCAACGGGGCGGGAAATACATATTACAGGATTTGAAAGACGAGAAAATGCACTCCGGTGATGCCTTGCTGGTTCAAGGTACGTGGCAGGATATTGCTCGTTTGAACGAGATGCAGTCCGAGTGGGTGGTGGTGGGTCAGCCGCTGGCAGAAGCTGCCAAGGTTACGCTGGACCACAAAGCACCTGTCGCGGCGGCAATCATGCTTCTGATGATTGTGGCTATGGTTTTCGATTCTATCCCGATTCCACCCGTGGCGGCGGTAATCGTGGCAGCCTTGTTAATGGTATTGACCGGATGTCTTCGTAACGTGGAGGATGCCTATAAAACGATAAACTGGGAGAGTATCGTGTTGATAGCAGCCATGTTGCCCATGTCGCTTGCCTTGGAGAAGACGGGGGCTTCGTCCGTGATTTCTTCCGGATTAGTGAATTCTTTAGGTGGTTTCGGTCCTGTTATCCTTTTGGCGGGTATTTATTTCACCACATCATTGTTGACCATGTTTATCAGTAACACGGCAACGGCAGTGCTTTTAGCCCCTATTGCCATGCAGGCAGCCATAAACACGGGGGTGAGCCCTTATCCGTTCCTCTTTGCCGTCACGGTTGCCGCGAGCATGTGTTTTGCTTCCCCGTTCTCCACGCCGCCTAATGCTTTGGTGATGTCTGCCGGGAAATACACGTTTATGGATTACGTGAAAGTGGGATTACCGCTTCAGATTATCATGGGAATCGTCATGATATTCATATTGCCTTTGTTATTTCCATTTTAGTGTGAAAGGGGTAGAAATTTATGATTTTTTGATTGATAATTGCTAAATTCATTGTTCCTTTGCAGGGTAAAAACCGATAGACGTGCTGGAACGATTAAGATCATGGATGTTGCCGTTGGCTATGTTGGGTGGGGGTATATTTTACTCCTTCTTTAATTTGTTTGCTTTTCTGACACCTTATTTGATTTCCGTGATGTTGCTGATCACCTGTTGTCGCTTGTCGATACGGGAGATGCGGTTTACTCGCTTGCATGCATGGATGTTGATGGTACAAGTTTTCGGCAGCGTGATCGTGTATGGTGTCCTATGCTATTTCGATCGGGTGTTGGCGGAGGCGATGATGATATGCGTGTTGGCTCCCACGGCGGTTGCGGCGGCGGTGATCACGGGGATGCTTGGTGGAAGCGTGCCTTGTCTGGCAACCTACACGCTGGCAAGCAATCTTTGCGTGGCAATCGTGGCTCCGGTCATGTTCTCGTTGGTTGGGGTGCGGGACGGGGTGTCGTTCGGTCAGTCGGTTTGGTATATTTGCACTCAGGTGGGACCTTTGTTGCTTTTACCTCTTGCCGGGGCTTGGGTGTTGGAGTATTTTGTTCCTTCCGTGCACAAAATATTGCGTGCCCGCCAGAGTATTTCGTTTTACCTGTGGAGTTTGAGTCTGACGATCGTGACGGGGAGAACGGTGTTTTTTATCATGCAGCAGGATAGTAAGGACTACGGGGCGGAGATTCTGATGGCTATCGCTGCTCTGGTGCTTTGCATCGCGCAATTCGCTCTCGGGCGCCGGATCGGGAAAAAATATGGTGAAACGATCGCGGGGGGACAAGGACTCGGGCAAAAAAACACGATTCTCGCTATCTGGATGGCACAGGTGTACCTGTCGCCTCTCTCTTCCATAGGTCCGGCGGCGTATGTTCTGTGGCAAAATAGTATTAATGCTTTTCAATTATATCGTAAGAGAAATACAGCGGGTGGCGTGAAAGACGAACGATGATAATTAGTGAAAGGTTTGGAATTCTCCTAAAATTATAATAAATTGCAATCATAATATCGCGAATCAGCGATAAATACATGATATCATGAATAATTGGACTATAATAAAGACTTTCGTTTATCCACAAGATGCTTATATGGCAAAGGCATACCTAGAGTCGGCAGGAGTAGATACATTATTGCAGGACGAGCTGACAGCTCAAGTAAATAATTTCTATTCTAATGCGATTGGTGGTGTGAAGTTGTGGGTGCGGGACGAACATTTGTCGGAAGGGGTGAAGTTGTTGCAAGAGGGGGGATATATTACTTCGGTCGATTTGGTGCAAGAAGATGAGGTATGGATTGTTGAAGCGGATAAAACCACGGATAGGACGTGTTGTCCCTTTTGTGGCTCTTCTAATATTGGTGTAAAGAAATCTCCCGACGTGATCATGATTGTGATATACTTCTTGTTGTCGGCGTTGTTCCCGATATTCAAGTCGGTGAATAAATGCTTTGATTGTGATAAGGTGTGGAAATTTAAAAAGAAAAGAAATCATGGAAGAAGTGGAAATCCCGGAAATTGACAGAGAAGGTTTGGAAGAAGAAGCAAAGGCTATATTCCCGAACGAGGAAAAAAGAAAATTGTACGTGGATATCTTGGTGAAGAGTGTGGAGGAAGCCAAGGCATTAACTAATCTTGTGTCCTTGATGGTAGAGTACCCGGAGATCGTGACTAACGCTGACTCTCGACGGAAAATGCACGAGGCGCTTGAGGCGCATCGCGAGAAAATGGGCGAACTTGAAAAGAAGGTGAAGAAATTGTGACATTTAGAGTTTTAACTTTGAACTCTAAGCTCTTTTACTTGCTTCTTCGTTTTCTTGTTAATAAGAATAAATCCAATAACGATCAGTACGAGGGCGATCGGGTCGTGCCAAGAGAATTTCTGTAAGCCGATAGCGATAGAAACGATAGCCCCCGTGATAGGGAGTAAATATATATACGCGCTTTCCACGAATGGGGTAATGTACACCAAGGCTTTCAGACTCAAGAAGTAAGCGAGCATCGTGGAGAACACGAGCGTGAATCCCAGTTCCAACCAGATGTGTGTCGGTGCGACGGACGTGAATATCGGTGCGTTCAAGACTTGATGAATACCGAACGGAAACGTGATAATCATGGCGGCCAGACTCATCCACCGCATAACGATGACGGAATTGAACTTTTGTGTATAAGGTTTTATTAAAATCAGGTACAAGGCATTAAACACGGAAGATACGAAGATAAGAACGTCACCCGTGACCGAATCCTTGACCGCTCCGGCATGGGGAGTTATGGATACATACACCGTCCCGGCAAGGCCGAGTATGATACCGATTGCCTTATACCAGTTAAAAGAGGCATGTAACAGAAGCACGGCAAGACCGATCACGATGATCGGCTGGGTGGTACGGATCACGAAAGCATCCACTGGACCGGTCATGTTCAATCCGTTGATATAAAGTAATAAATTCCCACCGATGCCGAGTACACCCCCGAGCATCATCATTAGAATGTCTTTTTTTGTCGGTTTCGCTTGTCCTTTTGTCGGAAGAAACAACGAGATCAGCCAGAATCCCGCGGCCATCATGGTACAGCGGAGTAACACGAGCCCGTGGGGTCCTATCCACGAGGGCATAAGGATCTTCATGAAGTTCGTGTTGAAACTGTATATGATGATTGTAGACAAGACCATAAGATGCCCTATGATCTCTTTGGGCTTACCGGTTGTTTCCATTCTTTTCTATTTTCCGTGATAAACGGAAACCGGAAGAAGAAAGTTACAGAGTAAGGTCCATAAAGTCCGTAAAGTCCGTAAGGTCTATAAAGTCACGGGCGTCCTTCGGACTGAGTTTAACGGCAACATTGCTGCCGTGGACAAAGCGCCCCGCAGGGCTCCATAGACTTTACTGACCTTATGGACTTTATGGACCTTGCTGACCTTATGGACTACTTGCACAAGTCAAGAGCCGCGTCTCCGGCGGGAATCGGGTCCCGTTTGATAGAAAAGTGGAAACGTGTTCCCCGTCCCTCGGATGAGGTGAACTGTATCGTTCCGCCCATAGCCTCGATGTATGCTTTGCAGATTGATAATCCAAGTCCCGTACCTTCCGTGAAGGTGTTCGCCTTGTAGAACCTCTCGAAAAGATTGGCATGAATCTTCGAGGGCATCCCTTTTCCGGTATCCTCTACCACGAAGTTGATCGTGTTTTGCTCCTTGTTCAGGGAATAACTCAGGCGGATGTGTCCCTTGTTCGTGAACTTCTGGGCATTCGATAAAAGGTTTACGATCACTTGGTACAACTTCTGCTGGTCGGTGTAGACGAGCAGGTCCGGGGTGTCGCCTTCCAAGTATAACTCCACGTTCGGGTGCGTGTTGTTCATGCGCATTAACAGAATATCTTGACAAAACTCGTGCAGGCAGAACGTGGTCATTTGAAGCTCTATCTTGTGTGCGTCGATTCTTGCCAGTCGCAACACGTCGTTTGCCATATGCGACAACTGGTCGGAATGTTCATAGATAAGATTCATGTACTCGTTGCGCTGGTTCTCGGTCAGCGTCTTGTCGGTGCTGACCAGATTTGCCCAACCCAATATACAATTCAACTGATCGTTGATATCGTTACCCAGTTTTTCCAGAAACGAGAATTTCGATTTCTCTATACGTCCCGTCTTGTCCAGTGCGTCCTGCAATCTGATCTGGGCTTGTTTCAGTTCCGTGATATCATGAATGGTGATCAACATTTCCGGGCGACAGTTCATATCCATGTACGATCCTGACACGGAGACATTGCACTTTATTGACTTCTTCTCCGATACGCGCAGGCTGACAACGGCTTCTAAATTCGAGAAGTCCTTCCTCATGCGGAATGCTTCCGTGATCGCTTGCCGGATGGGGCAGGTCTGACAAAGTTCCCCGTTCCCGCATCCTTTCTCGAAAGAGTTGACACACTGGAGTAATTCACCTACTCTTTTTTTTCGGTTATCGTCCCGTGTATCAGTCACGGTGTAATAATTTGTTTTCTCCACGATAAAATCCTTGTCGATAACTAGGATATACGCTTTAATATGTTGCAGGATAAAATCAAATAACGCTCCCGATGCCTCGATCTCTTGCCCTCTTTTACTGCTCATCGTCCTTGCTCTCATGTACAAGCAGAAGAGTAATAAAATAACGCCGCTTAATATTGTAATGATAATACAACTATTCATACTACACGCTTCTAAATTCACCACAAAGTTTGTTATAATTTACCGATGTTCCAAAGCATAGATTTAAAATTTCTATCTTTTTAAGAAAATCGTTTCCGCGAAACAGTCCCTTGGTAGCTTGATTTTCGAATTGGCATATTGATAATCACCTTGATCCTGTATAGAAACCAAGCCGGGATAAGTATTGTTACCAGACGAATTTTAGAGCAAATCCTCGTATTCCTTGTGTCGTGCCACGTAAGCGCGAGCGAAAGGACACGTGATAATTACTTTCAACTTCTTTTCTCTGGCATAATCCAGCGCCTGCTTTACTAGCGCCGAGCCGTAACCTTTGCTTTGCAAGGGCTTCGGGACGAATGTATGTACTATGTTGATTCCCCCGTCAAAGGGTTTGTATTCCACAACGGCCGTTTTGCCGTTATCTTGAATTTCGAACAGATGCATCTGTTCATTGTGCTTGATTTCCATATCCGAGTGTTTTGAGTTTATATCTATTGGAGTATACGATATACTTTCCAACACAGTTTCAGTTTTATTAAAAAATAACGAATACCTTCATTTTCAATTCTCCATTATTTTGAAACGTCTTTTCCTCTTTCATCGTATTAATTTTATGAATATATTTGTATTCTTCATCAATTTAACCATTAAATAGTAAATAATGTCTCATTTACCGACTTTGATAACCGACCTCGCGCTCATTCTTGTATCGGCGGGGATTATTACCCTTTTGTTTAAATGGCTCAAACAACCCCTTGTGTTGGGGTATATCGTGGCGGGACTTCTCGCGGGCCCTTACGTGCATGTTTTTCCCACGGTGGGGGATATCGAGAATATTAATATCTGGGCGGAAATCGGGGTAGTATTCCTGCTTTTCGCGCTAGGACTGGAGTTTAGTTTCAAGAAGTTGGTGAACGTGGGTTCGACAGCGTTTATCACGGCGATCACGGAGGTGGTCACGATGCTGATTATCGGATATCTCGTGGGCTATATGCTGGGGTGGTCAACGATGAACAGCATTTTCCTCGGGGGGATGTTATCAATGTCTTCCACGACGATTATCATCAAGGCATTTGACGATCTGGGTTTACGTAGCCAGCGATTCACGGGGATTGTGTTCGGGACGCTCGTCGTCGAAGATCTGGTGGCAATATTGATGATGGTGTTGCTTTCCACCATGGCGGTCAGCCAGCAATTCGCGGGAGAGGAACTCATCATGAGCGTCTTTAAAGTAATCTTCTTCCTTGTCCTCTGGTTCCTGATCGGGATATTTATCATTCCTTTGATATTGAAAAAAGTCAAGAAGTTGATGAACGACGAGACATTATTGGTCGTCGCTCTCGGTCTGTGCCTCGGTCTGGTGGTGCTGGCAACGGAAACGGGATTCTCTGCCGCTCTCGGGGCTTTTATCATGGGTTCCATACTGGCGGAAACAGTGGAGGCGGAGCGTATCGAGCATATTATCAAACCGGTGAAAGACTTGTTCGGGGCTATCTTTTTCGTTTCCGTGGGAATGTTGGTCGATCCGGCGATACTCGTGGAATACGCGTGGCCGGTAGCGATCATCACGCTGGTGACCATTGTCGGTAAAGCTTGCTTCTCGACGTTCGGCGTCCTCTTGTCGGGACAAACGCTGAAGACTTCCGTTAAATCCGGGTTCAGCCTCGCGCAGATCGGGGAATTTGCCTTTATCATCGCCTCGTTGGGCGTGTCGCTGAAAGTTCTCGATGATTACGTTTACCCGATCATTGTTGCCGTTTCCGTGATCACGACTTTCACGACGCCTTATTTTATCCGGCTCGCGGATCCTTTTGCTGACTGGTTGTACCGGGTGTTGCCCGATCGTACCTGCAACTTCCTCGATCGCTATTCTTCCGGCGCGAAGACAATCAATCACGAGAGCGATTGGAAAAAACTGTTGAAAAGCTTTCTTGGGCGCCTCTCGATATTCAGTATATTACTGACCGCTGTCTTCTTGCTCTCTACACACGGGATATACCCGTTGATGACAGATCAATTCCCCGACTCGCCCGTGCTCGACAACGTGGTTACCGTCGTGTTGACATTGGTACTGATGGCGCCGTTTCTTATCGCGCTCGTGTCAAACAAGTACAATTCGCGCGAATTATTCATGAGTCTTTGGAATGATAGTAAATACAACCGGGGACGGCTGGTGTCGATGGTGCTTTTCCGGGTATTCGTGGCGACGTTTTTCGTGTCACTCGTGTTGATCAGGTATTTCCATATCCAGTACGGTATCGTGATTATCATTGCCCTTGGGATACTGGCGTTATTCCTTGTTTTTCGGCGTGACTTGAATCAGTATGCCAGATTGGAGAAACGTTTTCTGTTGAATCTGAACCAGCGGGAGGAAGCGGCACGCCGTCGTAATCCCCTACGTGCAAGTTTCAAGCGGAAATTGAGTGACAAAGATATTCACCTCACCGCTATTACCGTGTCGCCCAATTCCCCCTATGCCGGACTTTCCCTCGGGGAAATCTCTTTCCGAAAGACTTTCGGTGTCAGCGTGGTGGAAATTATTCGGGGCGACCACAAGATCAATATCCCCGATAACACGGAACGTGTTTACCCGCAAGATCGCCTCGTTGTCGTGGGAAGCGACGAGCAAATCCAACGTTTTTCCGCGGAGGTGGAACGAATGCAGGAGGAAAACCGTGACGGTATTCACGAGGAAGAGGTCACCTTGCAATCCTTCACCGTGGAACCCGATTTTCCTTTTCTTGAGCAGACTCTGGCGGAATCACACGTCGGCAATCGCTACAACTGCGTGATCGTGGGAGTCGAACGGGACGATAATGCCATCATGAACCCGAACGGTCACACGATCTTCAAGGAAGGTGATCTCGTGTGGGTTGTCGGTGAACGCGACAATATCCGGGATATGATAGCGGGGAAAGAGAGTTAAAGGAAGTTCGCCGCTCGACTGAAAACTCCTTCAAAGGCTTGGTGCAACATTTCCGGCGTGGCTCCCGTGTTTGTCGGGAAGGGGTTCTGGTGCGAGTACTCGTAGGGGAAATCCAGTTGTTCCAGAATCTTTCCGGCGTTTTTCGCGCCGAGGGCTTCCACTACACCCCGCGTAGGCATAACGGTATCTTTCGCGAGGCTGATAATCCGGATACGGTTTTGAGCCTGTTCAAAGAATGATTCCCGGTAATCCTGCATGATTTCGGGGCGAATCATGGCTTTGAACGCTTTTTCCATGAAATCTTCCTCGTAAAGCACGGGTAACATACGGTGTGCTTCGCCCGGTACGAGAAAATCATTCATAAAATAATCTTTCACCTTTCTGTATGCTTCCCGATCCATGATATCCCGTGCGCTTCCGTCCATTCGGCTGAATATCGAACCGCCGCAAAACAGGAACAGGCGGCAGTCGTCCAGCAGTCGGTCGGGATTGGCTAACATCAGTATTTGCGAGAGGAAAGCACCGATCGAGTAAGCAAAAATGTTTACCGGGGTATCCCGCTTGAACAGGGGGTGCTGTCCCGTCTTGATCTCCGTGAGCAATTGCCATAGGTTGAACATGGATTCCTTACCCGAGATAAAGAAACGGAGCGGGGCATCCGACAGGCGGTAACTCAGCGCGACGTTCACGAACGTAGAGTTGTCGAGATGTTCCACTTCTTGCTTCCGTCGTGTTACCCACGACATCAGTGCCCGCGGGTTATACCATGTGCCCGGCGTGCGGTTCATGTGAAAAGCGATAGGGAAAAGAATGACGGCTTTACCCGTGGCGAGTGCAAGGTATTCCGCCCACGTCAGGTACTTGTCCCAGTTCCGTTCGTTCAGCCCGTGCAGCAGCAGGATGGCTTTGTCAATTTTCTTTGTTCCGCGAGGGGTGAAGACAGTGTACGAGAAACTTTTATTCTCTTGGATGTTATTGTCCGGAACGGGACAAAATTCACAGGGGGGTATCAATTGCTGGAATTGCTCGATCTCCTTCACCCCGGTGTTCTGGATGAAATGATACGGGTGTATTTCCAACGGTCTGTCGTCTATTTCTACCTTTTTATCGTAAGAGAAAATAGCTTTTAATTGTTTGGTTCTGGTGATGATTTCCATGGTGTTGTGTTTATAGCTTAATGCAAAAAAACGACACAATTCCGGGTTTTCAAAATCAAAGGTATGTACCCCGGGGGAAAGGGACGAAAAACGATATTCAGGGATAAAATTCAGGTATGAGGGGTAAATTTTATGACGGGAAAAGTGTATCTTTGTTTGAAATTTACAAAAAAAGAGAGAGATGAATGCGTTGACACGTAAAATACCCACGTTTCATTACGAGAAATCGAACTTGCTACGTTTAGTGTTATTCACGGCTGTATTTGACTTGATTTTTATCAATCTCTATAAGCCGTTTAGTTCCCTGACGTGGTATCCCGTGTCGGAGTTCAAGTTTTTCCTTTTCTCCAGTCTTGTCATTCTCACGGGGGTACTGGTGGTCGCGGTGAGTCGTCTTATCATGTATTATTACACGAAACGTCATGCGCTCAATTACCTGCAATATGCCGGTTGGATTGCAGCCGAGGTCTTTTTCATGTCGCTTTTTTATACTACCTATTCCATGTATCTGCGACCGGAGCGCGAGGTGATGGAAATATTCGCGGAATCGACCGAGAACACTTTTCTTGTTTTGCTTTTGCCTTACGCCATGTTGATGCTTTATTTCTCGTGGCGGGACAAGGTACAAAAGTTGCGGATGATAGAGAATGATAAAAACGACATGGGAGGAACTTCCGCGGTGATCTCGTTTCTTGATGCGAACGGAGAGTTGCGTTTGTCCGTGAAACGCGGAAATTTATTGTATATCGAGTCTGCGGATAATTACGTGCGTGTCTGGTATTTGAACAAGGGTGTTGTCACGAGTTTCATGCTACGGAACACGTTGAAAGCCATGGAAGAAACCTTCGAGGGAACGAATATCCTGCGTTGCCATCGTTCTTACATGGTCAATTTCGAGCAGGTGAAAGTGATTCGCAGGGAGAAAGACGGTATTTATCTGGAATTTGGCGTCGAGAAAGTACCCGATATCCCGATTTCTAAAACGTATAGCGAGAAAGTGACACATTGGTTCATGTGTTATTCATCATAATTCGTTGGAAAGTCGTATCTTTGTAGAGGAGAAGTTAAGATTATGACACCTAAGGGGAGAAAAGATTTAACAGTTTCGGACGGAAGCGTGAAGCGGAAATTGGGGTCACGGAAATGGAGAAAAATCGTGAAACGGGTTTTCGTGTATGGTATCGTTTTGCCCCTTTTGCTTTGTTGTATGGGGATACTCTTTTGTAATTACCGGATAACGTGTTATGCCAAAGGTCGGGTATTCACGGACACGGCATCAATCCCTTGTAACAAGGTGGGATTATTGCTTGGGACTTCCCCCCGGTTAAAGGGTGGGCGGAGTAACCCGTATTTCGACAACCGCATCAACGCGGCAGTGGCGTTATATAACGCGGGAAAGGTAAAATATATACTGATCAGTGGGGATAACCGCCGGCACAACTACAATGAACCTCAAGCCATGAAAGATTCGCTGTTGAGAAGAGGTGTTCCGAAAGAGGTGCTTGTGTTGGATTTCGCGGGACTGCGTACGCTCGATTCCGTGGTGCGTTCCAAGGAGATATTCGGGCAGGATAGTATCACCGTGATTTCCCAGCAATTTCATAACGAACGGGCTATATTTCTGGCTCATCATTATGAAATGGAAGCGATCGGGTACAATGCCGAAGATGTCGGAACCCAAGAAGGTTTCAAGACACAAGTACGCGAATTGTTTGCCCGGGTAAAGGTGTATGTCGATTTCTTCACGAACAAGCAACCCCGCCATTTAGGAGAGAAGATCGAGATTCCGGAATAAGTTTATAAAGTTCATAAACCCGAAGCGACAGGTTCTATTCGCCTTCGGCGAGTTGCAGGTTGCAAGTTGCATTTGCCACAAGCGGCAAGTTACAAGTTACTTTTCTCGAGTTCTAGTTTGTATTCCAACTCATCCTCTGTTTATAGAGGAAACCGGCGAGTAAGCGAGGGCAATAGGGAAGCTTGCTTCCTGATTGCCGAGCGTGAGCTGGTTCGAGACCGGCTTCCGGGCTCACTTGGACGCGAAGCGGACGGAGGAGTTTAATCTAAAATCATCAATCAAGCAATCGTAAATCACCAAATCAATAAGATTACTGAATCAACAAGTCCACTTCCCGATATTACGTTCTTCCGCGTTGAATTCCACGCCCACCTTGACGGTTTTCCGGCTGTCGGCGGAGTAGGGGATGAGGTATCCCCGATCGTCGATTTGGGCGAGGGCTTCCTCGGCGGAGCCGTCGAGTTTGAACTCGAAGACATATATGTATAGCGAGGTTTTCACCACGGCGTCCGCCCGTCCTCGGGCACTGCGTACCTCGGCGTCGGTGAATTGTCCCATTAACTTGAATACAAGGTAGAACACCACTTGATAATGCCGTTCCGTCTTGGCGTTTAACTCGTAAGGAAAATCGGCGAAGAACGCCCGCAGTCGTGTCATGAAGGCATTGACATCCCCTTTTTCCAGTTCCTGCACGAATTTGCCGATATAAAAATCCGTTTCGCTTCCCGGTATGGCGGAGTAAAACGGGGCGACAAAATTCAGGAACCCGTACTTCACCTCCTCGTTGGGGAACCCGAGAGTGTACGTCTGGAAACGCTTGTCATATCCCTTTATCGTCAGGTAACCGCTCTGGTAGATCATCGGCACGGGATTCTTCACGTCGGCACGGTCGTCGGTGAGCGACGAGGCGGTTACCTCGATGCCGTCCAGTTCCTGCAAGTCGAAATCCGTCTGCTGCAGCATGCGTGCCAGAAACGTCGGCGTACCCGTTGCGAACCAGTAGTTCTGGAACAAACGTTTCTCCATCACGCTCAACAGGCTGAACGGGTTGAACACGTTCGGCACGTCACCGCTACTGAAATGATAGCCGTCGTAGCGGCGGGTTAATTCCTCTATCATCTCCTCGCGTGTCCCCCCGTGGTATGCCACCAACCGGTCTATTTCCGGCGCGAAGTTCGCCTCTATCTCGGAGAGTGTCAACCCGCAAAGCGTGGCATAATCCAAGTCGAGGCTGATATCGGAGAGTTGGTTGAGATTGCTGAATATCCCCATCTGCGCGAACTTCGTCACCCCCGTGATGAAGATGAAACGCAACCACGGGTCGGCGGTTTTTAACACTGAATAAAATGCCGTCAGTATCGAGCGGTATTGTTCCTGCAACTCAGGGTTATCGAAGCTGTTGAGCAGCGGCTTGTCGTACTCGTCTATGAGCACCACTACCCCCCGCCCCGTCCGGGCGTGTGCCGCCTTGATTACCTCCAAGAAACGAATGGAACGCGTCGGTCCCGGTATACTGACCCCGTACTCCCGTTCCCATTCCCCGAGGCGGTATTCCAGCATCTTGTCGAGTTCCTCCACGGTCTGGTATTGCCCTGCGTTCAGGTCGAGATGCAGCACGGCGTGAGTCGCCCATTCCGTCTCCAGCCGCTCGACGGCAAGCCCCTCGAAAAGCTCGCGCTTGCCTAGGAAGTACGCTTCCAGCGTCGAGAGCAAAAGACTCTTCCCGAAGCGCCGCGGGCGGCTCAGGAAATAGGGGGTTGGCGTACTGGCAAGGCGGTACACCAGTTCCGTCTTGTCCACGTACACGAAACCTTCCCGGCGGAGTTTCTCGAAACTCTGTATGCCGATAGGCATCTTCCGGAGATGGGATAACGTTTGGTTCATGGTCTTTTTTTTTACCTTTGGCAAGTTGCAGGTTATATTCGCCTTCGGCGAGTTACAGGTTGCAAGTTACATTTGCCTTCGGCAGGTTACAAGTTCAATTTGTTTTATTCGTTATCACAAAGGTAGGGATAACAATTGAAAATTGAAAGTTGAAAATTGAAAATGTTCTATTCGCCTTCGGCGAGTTGCAGGTTGCAAGTTGTATTTGCCTTCGGCAAGTTGCAAGTTACTTTTCTTGCGTTAAGGCTGTATTCCAACTCTTCCTCTGTTTATAGAGGAAACCGGCGAGTAAGCGAGGGCAATAGGGAAGCTTGCTTCCTGATTGCCGAGCGTGAGCTGGTTCGAGACCGGCTTCCGGGCTCACTTGGACGCAAAGCTGACGGAGGAGTTTAATCTAAAATCTAAAATCATAAATCATAAATCACCGAATCGTCAGGCTCATCGAATCGGTCGTTACTTCCAAATGTTGGCTTTCCGAAAATTCCGTTCTCTCGGGGTTGCAGAAGAAGGGGTAGAGGTGGATTTTCCGGGGTTGCTTGTCGTTGAGGACGATGGAGATGCCGCAACTGGCGCGGGTGACGCCGCTGTCGGCGACGAGCATGGGTTTGCCGGGTTTGTTGTCGAAGAGGACGCCGACGAGTAGCGGGTCGTGGGGAGAGCAATGGGGGGAGCGGCGGTTGTCCTGCCACGTGATGGTGATGGTGTTGCCGTCGGCGCGAGCCTCGAGGTTCCACGGCAGGCTTCTCGGCCCGAAGCTGAAACGGAAGAGGTGGAAACACGCCACGACGCGTCCTATCAACTTGTCGTGGTTCATGTGGAACATGAGGTTGTCGCCCGTGCGTCCTGCCCAGTAGAGGGTGGCGGCGGTTGCCCATGCCGGGTAGTCCGCCATCGTCCGGGCGAAAGCGGCGCCGAACTTCCTTGCCTTGCCGAATACCTCGTTCGTGCGTTCCTGCTCGGGATGCTTGGGTCCGGTATGCTTCCGGTTGTGCTTCGGTCGGAGTACCCAGTTGCCCAGTCGTTTGAAACCGATGATGTTGCGTAAGTTTACCCGCCGGATGGAGAAAAAGTCAAAGATCGTTTTCATGGTGTGTGGTTTATTTGTTACTAACTCGAGATTGGTTTCAGCCTGTGCCGGATTTGTCCGGTAGCCGTGTACCTTGTTGCTTTATTCCCCCGCAGGTTCGTGCCAATGCACTCGGATTTCGGGGAGGGAGTCCATCACCATCAGCCCCGCCGAGGCGGTCAGCTCATCCACCGGAACCCCCGCCAGCAGTGCCACCATGCCTTGCCCGGCGGCGCGGCTCAGCTGCGAGAGGTAGTAGTGCGTGATGTCGGCGGTGTATATTCCGTCCTTGGCATACGTCGGGGAGGCATCCGTCAGGATGGCGTCCACCGGTTTCCCCTCCGCGTCGGTCACCGCGGCCTTCACGCGGTTGTCGCCGTCCGTTTCGTAGAGGCGCACGGCGGCAGGCAGCGGGTAAGGCGTATTGGTCATCTCCTCTTTGACTTCCTCTTCCTCTTCCCCTTCCACGGGCGGTGTCGTGTACCATCCCGGCTGCCGGACATGCCACCGGATTTCCACCTTCGCCGGTGTGCGTCCCTCCGCTTGTCCCGGAAGCGCGTCCGGCAATTCCATCCGCACCATGTACCCGCCCGCGCCGCACACCACTGCCTGCCCGTCGGGGTATCCCTGCCGGGCGGCATCGGCAAACGGCAGGGCGTCCGTCTGCTGTTGGAGTACGCTATAAAGCGTCCCCGCCGCATTGTTGACTATACTCATAAACATACACGGGGCATCCTCCGCCGCGCCCGTGACAAAGGAGCAGCTCCGGGCAGTGCCGCCGCCGTCGTGCCAGTGGAGGGTGATGCCCATGCCGCCTGCCGAGGGGTCGAGGGTGGAGATACAGGTGTTCAACGGGTCGGCCATCACGACCAGCCCTTTCAAATATTCCCGAAACTTGGCGGCATCCCCCATCACGCTGTTCTCGGCAGCGAGCATGGCGAGCATCTCCCGCCCGAGGGCGTCGGCCTTGTCGAGCCGGAAACGCAGAACGGGCGGCACTCTCCCCGCTCCGGGCCAAAACGTGAACGAACCCAAAGGTTCAGCCTCGTGCAGGACAGTGGCAGTGTTGAAGACCGGGGCGGACGGGGGAAGTTCCCGCAGGCGGTAGAGGTGGATTTGCTGCAACAAGGTTGTATCTCCCCACACCGTCCCGCCGCCGCGGGCGAAAAAGGTGAGTGAATCGTACACGTGGTCTGCCCGCACCTCCGCGCCGGAAGGAGGCGAGAGGGTGAAATAGGGCGTCGCTCTCGTCACCCCCGTGATATCGTCCGTCTGTCCCAACAGCAGCATCCGGGGGGAAGAGGTCGCGAAGGAGTCGCGCTTTACGGTCAGTGCCGGAAGTTCCTCCGTCACGACGGTGACCTTCACGGGAGGCTCCGGGTCGTGAATCGGGTCTTTCACGTCGCAAGCGGCGAGCAACAGGATTGCCGCCGGGACGAGAAGTGATGTAATCGTAATTTTCATATCTTTCATTCGTGTATTTGTTCTACTTGTTCCTTCCGGTAGTCCACACGAGGCTGATTCCTGCTTGTGTCGGTCCCCAGAAATTCTTTGTTTTCCCTCTTTCCTTGTACCGTCGTGTTCCTTCAACTGCGTCGAACGTGTCGTGGTCGAAGCGCGTGTAGCCCAGTCCGAGATTGAAGTCGATGGAGAAGCAGCGCGAGAGATAGAGCTGGTAGCCCGTTGTCACGCCCGCGCTCCACGTCGTGCCTTGGTAGCCGGTGTCTTTCGACAGGAAGCTGCCTATCGGGTACTTGTATATATTGTACTCGCCGTAGCTGCCCGATACTCCCGCGTAGAAGCGTTTGCCGTCGAGCAGGTACCACCTTGCTTCGGGGTTGAGCAGCCATACCTTCTGCACCTTGCCGCGGTCGCCGTTCCACCGCGCGAGGCTGCCGTCGAGCCGTATGCCGACATGGCGGTTCACGCGCCACTCCGCTCCCAGTGCGGGAAGCAGCAAGGCGTCGTGCAGCAGGTTCGTCCGTATGGCGAAGCGGTACAGGCGTGCCGGGGATTCCGGTTCCGCTGGTGGCGCGGGTGCAACTGCCTTCGCGGGTGCGTTTTCCGTTATCGTTTCTTCGACCGTCACCGTTTTCTTTTCTGTCGTTTTTTTCTCCGCGGCGGCGGGTGGAGCCTCTTCCTTCGGCTTCTCCGCCACGGGCAGGGGTGCCGCTTTTGCCGGGACGCGGAGGGTCATGATTACCGCGTCCCGGTTGCCGTCGCGAGCGACGGCGCGGTTAGTGGTTATGAAGTTTTCTTCCTTGAGTCCCCGGCGCGTGATGAGTTCCGACTTCATGCGGTTGGCGCGGACGCGTGCCATGTCGAGGTTTTCCCGTTCGGAGGGGAGGGAGGCACAGTAGCTGTCCACGGCGAGAGGCATGCTGCCGTCGGCTATCCGCGCGCGGTATTCGTCCACGAGCGAGAGCAGGCGGCGGAGTTCCGCCTCGTTGCCCCGGAGGAAAAACATATCGTTGCCCGGCAGGAAGCGGAAAGTGACGACGGAATCTGCCGCCACTCTGTCCGCCCCCCGGGCGGGCGGTGTACCGGAAACCGGCATGCCCGCTATCAAAAAGAGTAGGATCTTAGTTAGTCGAGAAAGTTTCATAAAGCTGTTATTTATATATAAGTATTTTGTCGATTTACCGGAATGGCACCGCGTGCGGTGGTTCGTGAATGTAAAACTAGGTAAAAATGAAATCCGCCGGGAGACAATTCAACAAAATATTGCTTGCCAAATCGTAATAGGGGTATTTTTTTCACTTGCCAAATCGTAATTCCGTGCAAAAAGGTAAAAAACGTACTATTTCGGGCTATGATAGTCGTTTTTTGACAAAAACGCGATATATTTGAAGCATGGATGTGTCTGCTGCCTACCCGATAGCCATGACGGTGCTCGTGCCCGTTTTCTCGGCGGTGTCCTGCGGGATACTCGCTCTTTTTTCCCTGCCGGACAGTTTGACCCCGGGGGAGAAAAAGTTGAAACGGGTGCTTCTGGTCTATCTTTCCCTGTCGGCACTCGGTTGGTACACGTTTTTTTGTTACGAGTTCCAGCCGGGACTGTTTGTCCTGCTGAACACGGTTTGCCTTTTGGGCTTCGTGCTCCCGTCGATATTCTTTTACCGCGTGATCCGTTACCTTACGCGACTGGGGTTGCCGGAGCGTTTCCCGCCGTGGCATTACCTTGCGCCCGGGGTGTTGGCGGGGGTGATGCTGGGGTGGTCGCTGTTCGTGCCCGGCGAGGTGCAGCTGGAAATCGTCACGGGCAAGGCGCTGGTGACGCCGCCGGGATACGGGGCGTACACCCGCTTTTTCACGATAAAGCCCTTGGCGCGGGTGATTTTCGGGTTGGTGTATTACGCGTTGACGATCGGGGTACTGGTACGTTATTATAAAAAGATGAGCGAGCGGGACACGCTGGCGCGTGCGCCGGCACGGTGGGTGATTTTCCTCGTGGCGATCTCCGTGGCGTCGTTGCTCTCGTCGCTGTTGCCTACCTTTATGCCGCGCGGTAAAATACTTTATTCCATCTGGACGAGCGTGGTGACGTTGAGCATCGCCGCGCAACACGTGTTGCTGACCTACCACGTGATACGGCGCGAGTACGTGCTTTACGCCGTGCCCGAACCGGAGGGAAAAGTGCCGGGGGACGCGGCTGAAAAGACGCCGCGCAGGCAACATTCCGGCAGTATGTCGCGGTTGAGGCTGGAAACGTATTTCGTGAAGGAGAAACCTTACCTGAACCCGGGTTACAAGATAACGGATCTGGTGGAGGCGCTGGACGTGAACCGGACGGTAATATCGGCGTTTATCAACCGCGAGTACGGGATGAATTTCAACCGCTACCTGAACCACTGGCGGTTGCGGGAGGTGGAACGGCTCCGCTCGCTGCCCGGCAACGAGGGCAAGAGCGAGAGCGCGTTGGTCAAACAAGCGGGATTCGGCGAGTACAGGCAGTACACCCGCGCCCTTGCCGCCGGGCGGGAAGGAGGGGAGCCATGATCGGGCGGGAGCTTGTCGAGGCGTTCGCTTTCACGGCGCCCGTCGTGTGCGCGCTGGTGTGCATGGTGATGGTGCTGCTGGACGCGCGGACACGGGGGCGAAGCCGGGAAGACCGCCAATTGCGCCTGTTTCTGGCGCTGGCGTATTTCGTTACCTCGCTGGGGTGGATGGGGTTGGTGTTTTACACGATTTATCCCCGTGTCTTCATCTATTATCACTCGGTGTTCCTGCTGACGCTGATGCTGGACCAAGTGCTGTTCTACCGTTTCGTCGCCATTCTCACGGGCACGGGAGAGTACCGGCGGTTCGGCCGCCTGCATCTGGCGATACCGCTCGGCATTGTGGCGGTTTCGGTGATTTTTGACTTCGCCGTACCCGTTAGCCTGCAGGCGGCGGTGGTCTACGGCGACGACGCGTCGGGGACGTGGTTCCGGGTGATGTATGCCATGACAACGCTCGTGTTCGTCGTTTACAATACCGTTTATCCCGCGTTGAGCTTGAGGAATATACGCCGTTACAAGCGATGTGTCGTGAATTACTCGTCAGACGCGCGTCGGTCGTCGCTCGGTTGGCTGGCGCTGATGCAGGCGTTGATACTGGTTTGCGTTCCGGTGCCGTTGGCGGGATTGTTATTTCGCGTTCCGGTTTTCGCCACCAATTATTTCGTGTGGCTGGGTGCGCTGCCGACCTTCGTGTTTTACTTGATATTGTGCTATAACCTGCTCGATGATAATTACGTTATTATCAGGCAGGATGCCGGGGAAGAGGAGTACCCGCCCGACAAATCGATACCTCCCGGCCGTGCGCGTTTCACGCGTTACATGCGGGAGAAAAAGCCTTATCTTAATCCCAAGCTGCGTATTACCGACCTCGCCGCCGGAATGCACACGAACCGCAGTTATCTCTCGGCGTTTATAAACAAGGAGTTCGGCATGAACTTTTGCCGTTTGATCAACCGCTATCGCCTCGCGCATCTCGAACGCCTCCGCCTTTCCCCCGACAACGCGGGCAAGAGTAAAATGGAACTGGTGATTATGGCGGGGTTCAGTAATTACAGGAGTTATCTGCGGGTGAAGGAGGAGGAGAGGCTTGTTAATTAGGTGATTTATGATTTTAGATTTTAGATCGAACTCCTCCGTCAGCTACGCTGCCAAGTGAGCCCGGAAGCCGGTCTCGAACCAGCTCACGCTCGGCAATCAGGAAGCAAGCTTCCCTATTGCCCTCGCTTACTCGCGGGTTTCCTCTATAAACAGAGGAGGAGCTGGAATACAGTCATGAACGCTAGAAAAATAACTTGTAACTTGCCGAAGGCAAATGCAACTTGCAACCTGCAACTCGCCGAAGGCGAATAATCTAATATTAGACTATATCCCTCCGGCAAACATTTAACTGCCGAGCTATCGGATTAACTAAATATATTGTCGTTATGTCGTTATTATAACCTGCCTATAGCAGGTTATGAGCAGGTTTTGAGCAGGTGATGGGCAGGTTATGAAGGTTCCTAGCCCTTTGGTGGCGCGGGTTTCGGGAGGGTAAAACGGGAAAAAAGGTGTAAGTGATTATAAAACAGAATGGTGTGATTTGTATTTATTTTAGGTAATATTGGATTAAAATTAAATAAGTATTATAAAAATAATTTAAAAACAAATGAATATTTTCTTTGTTTTGTAATCTAATTGTTTTAATATTGCATTACGATATCGTTTGAAAAAAGAAGGAAGACCCCAACGAGGCACCCCGGGGATCGGGTGTGACCGGTAGAACTAACACGACGTTTCATTATAAATAAAGAGAAAGTATGTACATGAAGAAATTGTTTCCTTGCTTGAAGAACATCCCTTGTTCCGGCAACGGCGTGTGGATCAGGCTCCCGGACGGCAGTATCGGGAAGTGGAACCTGTCGAAGGTAAACGCGACCTGCAACTCGCCGAAGGCGAAAAAAGAATTACGAACTAAAAAGAATTGAATTATGGCAAAAGGTAAATCAACCCTGTTTTGGGAATTGCGCCAGAGTATCGGTCAACACCGTTTCACCACGAGTTGGGACGGCGAGATAATCTCGGCGATGAAAGGTAAAAAGAACCCTGTTTACTCGAGCAAGGAGAAGCAGGAGGCACGTGACTTGCGTATAGCGGGTTACGGCGGTTGCGGGAAACTTACCCGCCCGTTGCTGGAAACGTTGCGGGTGAGCTTTCGCGAGCGCAAGAAGCGGGAATCGCCGATGAACGCTTTCATGCAGGCGAACGTAAAGACGCTCTGCACGGCGTCCCGCGACGCGTTGACGAAGAAAATCGTGCTGGAGTACGATTTCGGCGGGATGCAGGTGAGTGACGGCTCTCTGGACACGGCGAACGTGACGGCGACGGTGGACATGGACACGAACAAGGTGGCTTTCGTGCAGGTGGACGAGGTGATCCCCGGCGGGTTGGCGCGGGAGAACGACCGGGTGTACGCCTGCATGTTCACGGCGGGCGCGGAGGATCACAAGTCGATGCGCAGCCTGCGAGTGGATTTGCGTGACCGCGGCGAGGCGGGCTCGACATCGGCACTGATCCCGGCGGGCTGGAACAAGGCGGCGCTGTTCATCTACGCTTACGCCGTGTCCGCCGATGGCAAGTACTCGTCGCCCTCGACGCGGCTGTACCCGCCCCCCACGGCGGAGGAGCTCACGCTTGCCGAGGCGGTGGAGGCGTACGAGGCGGCACAGTTGCGGCTCGCCGTCCGCGAGGTGACCGCCACGCCCGAGGAGCGCGAGGCTATCACGCGGGCGAAAGCGGGCGTGAAGAAAGCAACCGCCGCCGCCGAGAAGGAAGCGGTGAAAGCGAAAAAGTCAGCTTTCGAGATAAAACTGGCGGGATTGGAGGCGGCAACGAGACAATTGAAAATTGAAAGTTGAAAATTGAAAATGATTTGTTCGCCTTCGGCGAGTTGCAAGTTGTTGAATCTAAAACAAACCGGAAAAGAAGCCGGGATACTGCCGAAGGTGGCGGTATCCCGGCTTTCCCGCTTCAGTGGCACTTTCATTTTCAATTTTCAATTAACTTGCCGCTCGCGGCGAATACAACCTGAAACTTGCCTTTGGCAAGTTTCATTTCACCCATACATTCAAGATCTCGCCGATAAACCTCTTGTGCATGGCTTTACCTGACCATTGTTTTTTGAGTTCGGGATCGGAGATGCCGTCGATGTTGATGGTCTGGGAAATCATTTTGCGACACTCGATAATCATCCATGCTTCCGAGAACGCTTTGCTGCCGGAAGGGGTGGTGACAGGGGTTAGTCCGGCTCCCTTTACTTTATCGGCATCCTTGCCGGAGTTGTGCCCGCAATAGTTCAGCGCTTCGCGGTACGTTTCGGTGTAGAACGTGAGCGTGTAGGTGTCGCCGTTATCCATCAGGTCATACGTGTAGCGTGCCGGGGAGATGAAACAGAAAGCCACGGGTTTGTTGTACAAGTATCCCAGTCCGCCCCAGCTTGCCGTCATGGGGTTGAATTTCTCGTTGTTCCCGCCCGTGATCAGCATCCAGTCTTCGGAAAGCATTTTGATGATGTTTCCGGGAATCTTGTCGGGAGCGATCCGCTTGTAACCTTGCAGGGCTTCACCCGACACGGGAGCGATGTTCTCCACCGCTTGGGCGGGAGGGGCTACTGCCGGGGGCGTGGGTACGTTTTGTGCTGTTGCGGGTTGCACGCCGAGGCTCTTTTCCGCACCCTCGAACAAGTTTTCCGCGAGATCGACAGTTTTGATACGGAATTTGGCAATTCGTTTGATCAGTTTTGTCCGGTCCTTGTTCATGGCTTGCTCATCGGTGATCCAATCTTCCGCCGCCAGACGGTCTTTGCTGTCTTCCGGGTAGAGATAATGGATGTTCGTGATTTCCATGACGCATTTGCCGGGAGAGCAAACGAAGTTCACCCGATAGTTGGTTTTTGCTCGGTCGAGAGAGAACGTTTTGTCGGCGAACACGAGATATTCGCTGCCGTAGCAAGCGATTTGCCCTTCTTCCTTGTTCGAGTACGCGACTTGTCCCCAGTTACCTTTATCCGTTTTAAACCGGGAGTTTGCCCATGCCGACACGGCATCGAAGATTTGGTCTTTGGACAAGTTAGGGGCTTTGATTTCTTTCTTGAACATCACTTTACCGTCCACCACGGGAACGGCGCCGGTCATGTATTTGCTGTCAACTTCTTCCTGCGCGAAAGCGAACGCGGGTAAGAGGCAAAAAATAAGTAAAAGACGCTTCATCATAGTATGTCAGATTTAATAAATATTTCAGTACGGGTATTGCCCCGTCAAATCGGGGGAAAACAATAGAAGCCGCTCTCAAAGTTAAAGAAATATTTTGTATTCCGGCGGGAGAAAGGGAATATTTAAGATTTATGATTTAAGATTTTAGATTGAAGATTGAAAAGATTCCCGAAGCAAGGCGGTATTCGAGCTCCTCCTCTGTTTATAGAGGAGGTGGCACGGAGTGCCGGAGGAGTTTATTGATTAAGTGATTCAATGATTGTCGATTCAATGATTAACGAAGCGTCGCTCGTGCGACCGGAATCATTCAATGTAAAATCGCTAAATCTACAATTAATAAACTCCCTCCCCCCTTCGGGGTATTGAGCCCGGAAACCGGTCTCGAACTGGCTCTCGTTCGACAGACAACGAGCAAGCTCTCAGTCTGTTCTCTCTTACTCGCCAGTTTCCCTCTATAAACAGAGGGAGAGCTGGAATACAGTCTTTAACGCTAGAAAAGCAACTTGTAACTTGCCGCTTGCGGCAAATGCAACCTGCAACTTGCAACTCGCCGAAGGCGAATATAACCTGCAACTCGCCGAAGGCGAAAACCGAAGTGTGGTATTTTTCCACAAAGTGCGGACGGGGATTCCTCATTTCCCACGTTTGTCCGTTCGGGTATGTTGTTGAGGTAAAGTCGATTGTTGCTTTTTGTTGTTTTCGGTATATTCTTTGAAAAATATTCAGGTATGGTTACTGTTTTCCGTGTGCATGAAGGTTAATAAAGTCGGGAGAAGTAGTTGGATTGACGGAAAAGGAGGAACAATGAATTTATGGAATAATTGATAAATAGAATATTGAAGATCGTATGGAAAAAGTTAAATTTACATTAGCCAATTCGTTTTTATGGATCTTTCTTTTCTCGGCTTTGCCTTTGACCTTATGTGCCCAAGACGATAAGGCCAAGGAATCGCAACGTACCATAAAAGGACGGGTTCTTGACGAGAACAGGGAACCCATGGCAGGAGTGCTCGTTTTGATTAAAGGAACTACAAGAGGTTCCGCCACGGATGACGAAGGGCAGTACACCTTGAATCTGATGCAACAGGATAGTTTGCTTGAATTCAGTTTCTTGGGATATGAAACAAGGACAATAAAATTGTCCTCTTCCCAGAAGACGGTGAACGTGACGTTGCGTCCTACCCGGATACGGATGGACGAAATCGTGGTCGTCGGGTTCGGAACACAGGCACGGGAAAAAGTAACCTCCGCTATCACTAAACTGCCCCCTTCGGCTTTGGAGAACGTGCCTTATACCAATCTCGCTTCGGCATTGCAAGGCAACGTTTCCGGGGTACAGGTGCAGAGTACGTCCGGACAACCCGGCGCGGCGCCGAGGGTGATTGTCCGGGGTGGTACTTCGATCAATAACATGAACGGGGCGGCACCTATTTATATCGTGGACGGGATCATTCGTACCGATCTTGCCGACTTGAACAGTAATGATATCGAGTCGCTTCAAGTATTGAAGGATGCCGCTTCCACCGCTATCTATGGGGCAAGAGCTTCCAACGGTGTGGTGATTGTCACCACGAAAAGCGGAAAGCCGGGCAAGATACAGGCTAATTATTCGTTCGGGTTGACAGTTTCCGAACCCGGGGAAAAATATGATCTGGCTTCCGGGCGGGAGTATATCGAGATGAACCGGAAAAGTATGCAGTACGCTTCCCGCTACAACGCCAGTGCTTTGGACCGTCTTAATTCGGCTCTCGGTTTCGGTACGGGAAACGATTTGACGAATAACACGGCTTACACGACGCAATACTTGACGGAAGCCAATAAACACAAGTTGAACGAGGGGTGGGAGAGTATGCCGGACCCGATTGATCCCTCGAAGACGATTATATTCAAGGATACGGATTTTCAGGATTTGATTTACCGTACGGCTTACACGTACTCGCATAACCTGACCGTTTCGGGTGGAAGCGATAAAGCTACGTTTTATGCCGGGTTAGGGTACATGGATAGCGAGGGAACGGTGATCACGACCAAGTACCGCCGTCTTTCTTTCAGCTTGAACGGCAGTCTTAAATTGCGGGACAATCTGAACGTGTCGGGGCGGATGATGTATACCACTTCAAGTAATAACGAGGTATATGACCTCGCTCAGATTTTTTACCGGGCGGCATCTTTGCCCCATACCGCGAAATACACGTACGAGGACGGAACGTTGGCACCGGGACAAAATCGCAGTATCGGTAATCCCGTTTACCATTTGAACAATGACAAGCGAAAGAACAGTAAGGATAACCTCTCTCTTTCTCTTGCCGCGGACTGGGAATTTCTCCCCGGTTTCAGGTTTACCCCCCAGTTGTCCATGTACAAGTACACCACGGACGGTTATTCCTTCATTCCGTCTTATTGGAACGGTTCCATGACATTTAACGATTCACGGGAAGCGAAAGGATATTACACGAAAACGTTGCAGGGACAAATGGATTTGGTGTTAGGGTATAATAAGCTGTTTGCCGACGCGCATAACGTGGACGTGAAAGCCGGGTTCTCCTATTTCGGGAGGGAGAAATCGACGTTGAATGCCGAGGGGCAAGGAGCGGCGACCGATTTGATTCCCACGTTGAACGCTTCCGCTTCGGCAAAAAGCGTGAAAGGGGATGAAAGCACGCAGGCGATAGCCGGATTCTTTGCCCGCATGAATTACGATTACAAGGACAGGTACCTGATTTCGCTGAGTGCCCGTTTCGATGGAGCGTCCAACTTGGGTGACGACCACAAGTGGGGATTTTTCCCCGGTGTATCCGTCGGTTGGAACGTGCATAACGAGAAATTCTGGGAGCCGTTGAGTTTTATCCAGTTGAAATTAAGAGGTAGTTACGGGGTGACGGGAAATATCAGCGGACTGGATGATTTTCAGGCACGGGGTACGTATGCCGTGGGAAAAATCTACGATGGAACTTCTGCCATCCAGAACACGGTCATCCCGAACTCGGAACTGAAATGGGAACAGTCCAAGACTTTTGACGTCGGTGCCGATATCGGGCTGTTCAACCAACGGGTGGGGATACTGTTTGATTACTATCGCCGGGTGACGGATAACTTGATCACTCAACTTTCATTGCCGCCTTCTACCGGGTTTGCCAATATTTACACGAACTTGGGACGCTTGGAAAACAAGGGATTCGAGTTGGAAGTGAACGCTAATATCCTTCCGGGATGGAGTGCCGTGCAATGGACTATGGCAGCCACGGTCACGAACACGAAACACAAGATATTGAAGTTGCCGGAGAATGGGGCCGAGAATAACCGTATCGGCGGGGAATACGTGTGGGTACCTTCCCGGGGTGAATACGCTTGGGTAGGCGGTTTGCAGGAAGGCGGACGTGTCGGTGATATTTACGGTCACGTGATTGAAGGTGTGTACGCTACTGACGCGGAGGCTCAGGCAGACCCGACCGTGAATACCATGATTCCGGGTAATGACAAGACTAAATACGGCGGTTACTCCATATTCCGGGATGTGGACGGTGACGGACAGATTGATTCCAAGGATAAAGTATATTTGGGAAACTACTATCCCAAGTGGACGGGAGGATTCTCTAGCAAACTCTCGTTCCGTAGATTTACCTTCTCGTTCCGTTTCGACTACACGCTGGGACACAAGATATATAATTATGCAGCCCGCTTTATGAACAATAACTCGCAAGGCGACGGAAATCTCACGAAAAACATGGCGGTAAATTCATGGAAAGAACAAGGGGATGATGCTTCAATGCCTTGTTACATCTGGAATAGTGCTTACAATCACCCGGAGAGAGCTAATATTTACGTGGAGAAGGGGGATTTCCTTTGTTTGCGCGAGATATCTTTGAGTTACGAGTTCCCGAGAAGGTGGCTGCGGAAAGTGGGACTTGCCGGAGTACGTATGCACGTGACGGGGAATAACCTTCACTATTTCACGAATTATTCGGGATTGAACCCGGAAGAGGGCGGACAAGATAACGGGCGTTATCCTATTCCGAAAAACATTATTACAGGAGTATCTATCACATTTTAAATGAATCGAGCCATGTGTAAATTGAAAAGACAAATAATTCATATAGCCATGGGAGTGAGTATGGGACTTGCCATGGGGGCGTGTGACATACTGGATGTTGATCCCACGAGTGTTATCACGGCTGACTCTTTCTGGAAAACCGAATCGGACGCGGAGGGCGGATTGGCGGGAATGTACGTGTTCCTGCGGGATAATACCACGGATAATATGTTTATCTGGGGAGAGATGCGAAGCGAAACGCTGGAATCGGAGGCTATCGTGGGGGATAATTACAAGAAATACAGGGATAATGACTTGAGTGCAAGTTTCGGACCCACGTGGGAAAAATTCTATGCCACGGTGAACGCGGCAAATTTGCTTCTGACAAAGGTACCGGAAATCCCTTTCACTGACGAGTCCGAACGTAACCTGATACTGGCACAAGCCCATGCCACGCGGGCATTCGTGTATTTCACCATGGTGAAGATATGGGGCGGAGTGCCCCTGCGGACGGAAGCAATGGAGGGGTACGATCCCGCGAAAGTGCAGAAAGCAAGGGCAACCGAGGAGGAGTTGTTTACCTTTATCAAGGATGATATTGAAGATGCTTTGGGATTATTTCCCTCGACGGCTTTCGAAACAGGCAGAAACCATTGGTCTAAAGCGGCAACTTACGCGTTGAAAGCGGATGTTTATCTTTGGACGGCACGCCGTAAGAACGGTGGCGAAACCGATTACCGCACGGCCTTGGGAGCCTGCGAGGAAGTGCAGAAAATCGCCGGAATCCGTCTTCTGCCGGAGTTTAAAGACGTGTTCGCTTACGAGAATAAAGGGAATGACGAAATCTTGATGGCTGTCAATTACAAGTTGAACGAGGCGGATAATAATTATTTTGACATGATGCATATTTCTCCGGCTACTATTTCTCCTGATATTGAACCGGAGATACTGGAAATTATCGGTGCCGGGGGCGGATTGATGGAACAATCACCGTCCAAACATTTGCGGGAACAGTATGCACCGGACGATAGCCGGAAAGACGCTACTTTTCTTGAAATATACAAGACGGTAGAGGGTGAGCGGAAGTATTACGGGACCATGGCTATGAAAGGACGAGGGACGGTGGTTTCGGGAGTCCGCTATTTCGTGGACGATATTATCCTTTACCGTTATGCCGATGTGTTACTGATGAAAGCGGAGGCGAAGAACGGGTTGGGCGAAGACCCGACCGACGAGATGAAAGAAGTCCGGGAACGTGCCTACGGCGAGAAGTACGCCGACCACGCGTTCGTGAACGGTACTCCTGCGGAAAACGATGCTGCCATTTTGCAGGAACGGTTGTTGGAATTTGCTTTTGAATGTAAGCGTTGGTGGGATTTGGTACGCTTCGATAAAGCATTCGAATTGGTACCCTCTCTCGTGGGACGTGACAATCCGGATTTGCTTTATTTCCCTATTCCCAACAGTGTGTTGAGTCTTGAACCGCTTGTTGAACCTAATCCGGGTTGGCCGATGTAATAGAAAAAGGTTCTGCCTTTGACGAATAGGTCGGAAGTTCTTTTGAACTTTCGACCTATTTTCATACTTTAGCGCATTGAAATAAAAGAAAAAAGATGTAATCATGAATAATGAGTTGCTTGAAAGATTAAAGACCGAATACGGGGAAGAGGACGACGTGATCCAATTGTACGAGGAATGGGGCGAAACGCCCTATTTACAAGAGATATTTCAAATTCTGGATCGACAAAATTCCGATTGGACTCTGGAACGGGAATTGGGTAGTTGGGCAGCTGAATTTATACTGGATATATTGCAGGAACACGAGGAAGAATTGGAAAATTTATCCGTGGAAGATCGTGGGAAATTATTCGAGGAGGAGATTGACGAACGCTATGCCGATTTCAAAAGTTGTCGCCAATTCGCTCGTGTAAACAATCTTTCTATACAATTCGAGGAAGACGAGGATACCGATTGTCAAGACTTGGATGAGTATATTGCCGAGGACGGAGAGGAAATAGGTTTTCCCCGGTATTAAACTCCCTCCCCCCTCCGGGGTATTGAGTCCGAAACGGACTCGAACTGGCTCTCGTTCGACAGACAACGAGCAAGCTCTCTGTCATTTCTCTCTTACTCGCCAGTTTCCCTCTATAAACAGAGGAAGAGCTGAATTACTCACCGTCTTCGGGATGAGTCACCAGCTCCTCCTCTGTTTATAGAGGAGGTGGCAGCGAAGCTGACGGAGGAGTTTTTAGAAAAAATGACTTTTGCCTCCCTCATCGAAACCGTAATAATAAGATAAACTAAGGTGTGATTACGAATTATAGCATAAGTTGATTAACATCCGGCAAATCAAATCACCCCCTGTAATAGCGATAGCGTAGAGTATTCCCAGACGATAGCCTTTCAAGTTGCACGACACCCGTAGCGCGTGAAACATCCATATCAGTACCCAAACAAAGAAAATCAGGGAAAATAAAGAGAACCATACGCCTTTTATAAATTCCGGTTGTGCAAGTAATTCCTGTATGGATAGAGCGTTCGGGTTGAGTTGTGTCATAAACCGGAGCGAAGGTATAAAGTAGAAAAGGTTCATGATAATGAAAGGCAATTGAGCGAATGCCACAGTTCCCAAGACATCGACAATACGGATGCGGGAGCGAGAAAGTAATAATCCCCCGAGGTAAAACAGAATGGCAGGAATAAGCCATATCACCAGATGTTCGGCGGCGAAGCACCACCATGCCGGATTGGGTGCCCAACCAAAGTGTAATAGCCCGTGATAATGTAATCCGGTGGAATAGGAGAGTAAGGTGGCAAGCACAATACCGAGGAAACCCCATCCTAATGCCGAGTAGCCGGCTATTCGTGCGAAAGGATTGAACAATAAATTGAGTCGTTGTTTTTTCATAGCTATTCCATTTTATTTAGTTTGTCAATCAGATCATCCAGTACGTTGCGCACCGTGGGGTAACTGACTCCCATGTTTTTTGCCATGTCTTTCAAGCTGCCGCTGGACTTTATGAAAGCAATGGCAAATTGTTGTTCGTTTTCCGTCAGTCTGGCTAATACCGGTAGCTCGAATGAACCGCACACTTCCGTGTCACATTCTTCACAAAAGAGTCGTCCGACCTTTAGCGTGGAGTCGCATGCCGGACATCTTAGGGGTAATCGTTTCTTTGATGTATTCATAATACGGATTATTATTTGCAACAAAGGTAATTAAATAATCAATATTATGAATGTATAAATGAATAAAATTAATATCTTGTTTTATTTTATTTATTTGAAGTGAGATGAACGTTCTTCAAGGGGGGGGAGGGTATTAAACAAAAAAAGGAGCTATTGCAGCTCCTTTTCCAGTATTTGAATCTTTAATCAAATTTCGATTTCGATCAATTTAGCTCCGGCGCTAACCGATTTACCTTCTTGGGTAAGAATACGTTTTACTCTACCGTTATAATCGGATGTTATGTTGTTTTCCATCTTCATGGCTTCGAGTACAAGTACGTTCTGACCTTTGGATACGGTATCTCCGGGTTTTACCAGAATCTTGAAAATATTTCCCGGCATAGGTGCTTCTACTACTTTTCCGGTAATAGGCTCGTCTTTTTGAACATCTTCTTTTTGTTGTGCTTGTCCTTCTTTATGGGTTGCTTGGTAGCGGGCTTCTTTCTGTTTCGTCAAGAAGGTTTTAGCTACAGCGGGGAAAAGTTCCAACAAAAGAACTTCTTTCTCGTTCTCGGCAAGTTTTACGCCACCAAATTCTGTCAACACGGGATTTTCCTGCATTTGATATTTGGAAGTGTCATACGGGATTTCCTCGCGAGTTCCGGCAATTTTCAGACGGAATTCCGGATCTACCGGAACGGGAGTTTTTCCGTATTCCCCTTTCACTAACGCGACGAATTGATTAGACGTGTTGGAATACATCGGTTTTCCGTTCTTCACGTCCAAAGCACAGTTCACGGCTTGAGCACCCACGATCTGGCTGGTCGGGGTTACTAGAGGAGGAAGACCTGCTGCTAAACGAACAGTCGGTATCAACTTCATGGCATCCTCGAGGATATCCATAGAATTCAATTGTTTCAATTGGGCTACCATGTTGGTGTACATACCACCGGGAACCTCGGCTTTTTTCACGAGCTCGTTCGGTTTCGGGAAGTTGAAGTATGCCTCGATAGCGTGGCAAGCTTGTAACAATGCTTCTTCGTTGTTGTTCTTGGCAGCGGCGATAGCGTCGTCGAATAGCTTGTCTATGTTAGCAGGAAGCGTGTCCGTGAGCGGGTTGAACGGATTCGGGAATTGTTTAACGGCGTCGAACGCTTCCAACTCTTTCCGGATGTTGTACAACTCTTTATTGATTTTGGCAACGGCTTCCATGTTTACATCCATTTCTATGCCTAATTTCTGGCAGAAGATATAAATCAACTCGATAGCCGGAGCGGCAGGACCACCCGCGAAGTTCCAGATATTGGTATCCACGATATCTACCCCGTGCACGATAGCGGAAAGTACGGCTCCAAGTCCGTAGCCGGGAGTACAGTGGGTATGGAAGTCTACCGGGATTTTCAGGTTTTTCTTGAAAAGCGGAAGTAATTCGGCGATACGTGCCGGGTTAATCAGACCACTCATATCCTTGATCGTGATCATGTCAGCCCCGAGAGCTTCCATTTCTTTTGCTTTATTCAAGAAGTACTCGTCCGTGAACACGGGTTCCGGGTTCTTTTTACCTTTCAACTTATCCATCAGGCTAAGTTTCGGGTATTTCGGGTCAATCGTGTAACAAACCGCACAATCAGCCATACCACCGTATTTCTTCACGTATTTGATGGTCGATTTCACGTTGTTCACGTCGTTCAAAGCATCGAAAATACGCATGATTCCTAAACCGGACTCGATGGCGTTTTTACAGAAGCCTTCGATAATTTCGTCGGTATAGGGAGCGTAACCGAACAGGTTACGACCTCTTGACAAGGCGGTCAGTTTGGAAACATCACCTACAACGGCTTTGATTTTTTCCAGACGATCCCACGGGTTCTCGTTCAAGTAACGCATCACGGAGTCGGGTACTGCACCACCCCATACTTCCATCGCGTAGAATTTTGCGTCTTTGTAGAAAGGTAACACGCGGTCTACTTGGTTTTGATTCATTCTAGTCGCGAATGAAGATTGTTGACCATCTCTCAATGTCAAATCTCTAATGAGTAATTTTCGTGCCATGTTTTATAAGAATTTAATTGTTATGTGTTTATTCTATTTTAATGCTTCAAATCTATTCAAAAAAAAAGAGTTTTCCTAATAATACTCATGAAAAATCAAAGAAAAACTAACAAATTTTTGGATAATTGACAAAGATGATTTTAATTTGTAACTTGAGATCGGATGTTTTACTTCTAAACATCGGAAGAATTATAAATAATACGTCATGGAAAAAATTGCTGTGTTTCCGGGATCCTTTGATCCGTTTACGGTTGGTCACGAGGAGATCGTGAGAAGAGGGTTGAAAATTTTCGATAAAATCATTGTTGCTGTCGGTATTAACGCTGTAAAGCAGGAGTTCTTGGATGTCGATACACGTATCGCTATTATTGAGAAAGTCTTCAAAGACGTGAAAGAAGTAAGCGTGATGAGTTATTCCGGGTTGACTGTTGATTTTTGCGAGCAGCAGAATGCCGGTTTTATCATCCGGGGACTGCGCACGGCTGCCGACTTCGAGTACGAGCGTGCCGTGGGACAGATTAACAAGGCGATGGATTCTAATGTGGAGACCGTATTCTTGCTGACGTCGCCCGAACATACTTTTATCAGTTCCACGATCGTTCGGGATATATTCATGAATGGCGGAGACGCGACTAAATTCCTGCCTTCAAATATTACCACCGAAGATTTACGGCAATAAGGAGGTTGCGGATTTTGGATTTAATGATTTTGGATTTTAGATTGAGTTTCGGGGAGAACTCGATCCGGGGTGTGTTTGGCTGTTGTCGGTTACATATGTTTTAAATTATACATATTGCTAACCTGATTATAGGGTAATGCTCTATCTTCTTCGTGGCTTTGTCAGAGCTCAAACGTAGCAACTATATTCCCCTGTATGGTTGTTATGTTTGTGTTCTGTTTGCGCTCTGGCGGAGGGGTAGTATTACCATATAAACTTTATGAACCTTACAAACTTTATAAACCAAAGAGGGCGTTCGAAAAACGCCCTCTTCACGTGTGAAATTGAGTAATTGAATATTAAACGAGAGTATTTTATATAGTTGTTTAGAAACTAAATCCGCTCTGGAATATATTCGATTGGCTATACGGAACCAAGTTACCGGAGAAGGTCAATTCACGACCGTTCGTGTTCGAGGTTACGGTTGCGGTAGCGTAGCTACTTCCATAACTCATGCGTACGGTGACTTGCGCGAATAAAGCGGCTCCCATAACGTTGAACGTGTAGGTGATGTTGCCGTTTTTGTCCACTCTCTGGTTGATACTGGAAGGCCAGCCGGTCAGCGTGATTCCCCCCAATCCGTTCGGTCCGGGATTAAACCCGTTGAATGCCAACTGTACGGATACCTGATTGTTGTCCATAGCCACGAAGTTCGTGTTGTTGGTAACAGGTATGGCTCCCCCGAAGTTGTTGAACAAGGTATTGGCTTGTAATACCCAACTGTTGTTCTTGAGGGCTTTTACTGCGTCCTGATAAGCGATCATATTTTGTTGTTCGCGTACCATTTTCCGGTGCATACGCATACATGCCCTGTGTGCTTTTCTCTTTTCCCTTATTTCTTTTTTGGTTTGTGCCTGCATGGCAAAGTCACTGAAAAGGAATGTAGTCATTGCCAATAAAAAAATAACTTTTTTCATAGCGTCTCTTTTTTATTTTGTTTAATTAGTTTAGTTTGTGAATTTCTCGTATTCCCAACCCCTCTTTTCCGCTAGTCTGATGAAAGAATGAGTGATAGAGTATCAAAATTCTATGGCATATACGGCAATAAGAGCGAGAGGGTTCAATTTCTCGCTTTAAAAAAAGTTTAATAATTTATGGATTCTGTGATTTTATGATTGTCCGTGAACGATATTTCACGTGTGGACGGGGGATATAGATATCGTAAGATAGTAAAAAAAGGTGTGGCAAAAATCTATTCGCCACACCTTTTTTTTTTTATGATTCACGCATCTATTTGTTTTTTTTTGTTTTTCAGCGGTGTTTCGTGCGTGGCTTCTTCTGCCACGTAAGATGGTACATGTTTTTTGTCTTTGCTTTTTTTCGGTTTTTTGTTACCTGCGGCACCCATAATAAATCCTCCTGATAATTTAATAATTAAAACAATAAATTTATAATGAGTAGAAATCGGTTATTTGAAAATAGCTGTTCTATTCACGGGCAAAGACAGACAAAAGATATGCCAAACAAGGAAGTGGTGTCAAGTTGGTGAATTTATGATGTCAATTTGACAGTGATAAAGAAAAAAGTTTTTTCAGTTTATTTTATATTTATATATTTGTGTCGTATATGTGAGAATGCATGATAAGATCGGTTGATTATAAAGGGATTTTTGAACAGTTATTTCGGGAGAATTATATTCGCCTGTGTTATCATGCCTATAGTTTTTTGAATGATGAAGAGGCTGCAAAAGATGCTGTTAATGATGTGTTTGAAAAAGTGTGGGTTAATTTCGAGAAGATAGAACGTACCCAATCTGTTCTTCCGTTACTATATACATTGGTACGTAATCATTGCGTGAGTTTGCTCCGGCATAAGAAAGTGAGGGAGCGTTTTAATCAAGAGTTGCGATTGAAGGATGAAGCGACGGATGAGGGATATATGGAATATGAACTTCTGATCGAGCGTTTGCGGCAGTCTGTGGAGAAACTACCCGGTCAAACGAAGGTCGTGTTCAGAATGTGTTTCCTTGACGGGAAAAAGTATCAGGAGACAGCAGATGCGTTAGCGATTTCTATTAATACGGTCAAAACACATATAAACAAAGCTTTACGGATTCTTCGAGAAGAGTATTCCGATTATTCTTTGCTGCTGGTTATACTTTCTTCCAAAAAATAAATAAAAAAAGTAGTCATTGACATCACCCGTTTTTAGTCGTTGAGCGTGTTAGTATAAAATAATACACTAGAAGTATGCAGGACGGCTTTAAAGATAAAGATATAGAATTTGCGTTGCACGTGTTACAGCATGTAGAATGTCATGATGATAGGGAGGTAAAAGTTTGGTTGGAGGAGAAAGATCACCGTGAGCTATTAGAAGAATTACGACGTTTTCGGGAAGCGGGTATGCGGGAAGCGGAAAGTCTGAACGTGGACGAGAATTACCAATGGCGGTTGTTGGAGCGGAGAATGGTGGCACGGAAAAGAAAGAATCATATCCGGCATGTAGTAACGGGAGTTGCTGCCGCAATAACTATATTGATAGTTGCGAGTGTAATCATTTATTATCAACAAAAGGAAAATACTTCTGGGGAAATACCTCAATTGGCTCTAAGAGCGGGAACAGATGTGGTGAAACTGATTACCGGCAAAGGGGAAGAATATATTTTGGCTTCTTCGACGCTGAACGATAGCGATACTTTGGGGTCCCAAGGTATTGTTATTGATTCCGTGGGAGGATTGAAATACATGAGGATATTACACGATACTACCCGTCCGGAGGAGTTTCACACGATACTGGTTCCCCGCGGCGGAGAGTATATATTGGTACTGGATGACGGTACCCGGGTGTGGATCAATTCCGAATCGGAATTACGGTACCCGGTGGCGTTTCGTGATTCGGTAAGGAAAGTTTATTTGAAGGGAGAGGCTTATTTCGAGGTGAAACGTGATGAAAAACATCCTTTCGTAGTGGAAACAAGCGAGTTGTGTACTCGTGTGTTGGGAACGGAGTTTAACGTGCAGTCTTACGAGAGGCGGGAGGTGAATATTACTTTAGTTGAAGGTCGTGTCGCAGTGAATAAAAACGGGAACGGTGCGGGGGTGATCTTGAAACCGGGTGAAAACGCTTCATATAACGGGGACAGCCTTTACGTGGAAAGCGTTGATGTGTTGAAATACGTGTCGTGGAAAGAAGGTTTTTTCTATTATAATAATGTGCGGTTGGAAGATATTTTGAGTGAGTTGGGACGGTGGTTTGATTTTACCGTTTTCTATCAGAATCCCGAAGTGAAGGATTACCGGTTTAAATTTTGGGCTAATCGGAAAGATACGGTGGAACAGGTACTGGAGCGTCTGAATGAAACGGGAAAATTGCAAATTGAAGTAAGAGGGAAAACGGTAACCGTTTCCTTGTAATAGATAAATAGACGAGGACTGATTCTAATATAAAAGGGATAGTCATAACCTATCCCCTTTGTAATAATTCAGTTCATCGGAAAGATGAACATGTTTAATTTTAACTACAAATGTATGGAAAAAAAATCGATTTCACCTCATACCAGAGGGCGAAAAACGAGTAATCGGGTGAAACACATGATGTATGTCCACTTGGTTCTTTTTTTAAGTTTGTTTTGCATGACGTCAGTCGTGTTCGGTCAGCAAAAGAAATTGAGTTTTAAATGGAAAGACGTGCCTTTGTCAGATGTATTCAATGCGCTGGAAAAGGCGGATGTCTACAAGTTCGTGTTTAACTACGAGGACACAAAACTTTACAAGGTGACTCTGGACGTGGAAGGGAAGAACGTGTTGGAGATACTGGATTCGGTGTTAAAGGAGAAACCTTTTTCTTACAAGACGGAAGGTATCTATATTATGATCCGGTACAAGGAACCGGAAGGTAAACGATTTATCGTGGGAGGGAGAGTGATTGACGGGAAAGCGAATCCGTTACCCGGGGTTACCGTGTTGCAGGAAGGAACAACGATCGGTACGGCTACCGATTCGGACGGGAAGTTTAAAATTCTTCTGACGAAGGAGAAAGGGACGCTGTCGTTGTCATTCATCGGGTACAAAAACCAGAAAGTGGCTTACGAAGCGGGAAAACCTGTTGTTGTGAAAATGGAAGAAGAGGTGACGGATTTGGATGAAGTGGTGATTCGTGCTTACGGAACCCAGAACAAAAAAGAGGTGGTGAGTTCAATCACTTCTATCAAGGCGGACGAGATGAAGGAACTTCCCTCGCATAGTATATTGAGTATGTTGCAAGGGCGTATGGCAGGTGTGGATATCGTGAATCAGTCGGGCGCTCCGGGTGCGGGAGGTAATCGGGTAGCCGTGCGGGGATATAATTCCCTGATGCAAGAAGGTGCCACGGACGGGCAACCCTTGTACGTGGTGGACGGGGTTCCGATGTTTTCGTTTAATTCCCCGACCACAGGTACAAATACATTATCGGATTTGGATCCCTCGATGATTGCTTCCGTGGAAGTGTTGAAAGATGCGGCAGCGGCGGCAATTTACGGTTCGCGTGCCGGGAACGGGGTGATTTTGATTACGACGAAAAAAGGACAAGCCGGAAAGGCAAAGTTTTCGGTTAACTTTTCTTATACCGCCTCTTTTTTGCCGGTTACGCCCGAGCAGACAGGAGGACGTTTGGAGAGAATGACCAAGATATATAATTTACGGCATAGCCTGGATGCGATATACGATGATTACACGCAGTTGAACAGATATCCCACTTCTTATGAAGATGCTTACAGACAGGGAGATGGCGGATATGATGCTTGGTGGGGAAACGGTTATTCCGGCTCGGCAATGGATCATACTATTCTTCAAGATAGCTTGAATCCGTTTTATAATAACCAGACGAATTGGTACAAGTATAGTTTCCAGACGGGTAAGGTTCTTAATGCCAATATTCAGGCTTCCGGAGGATCGGATAAGATACAATACATGATAGGAGCAGGGTATTATAATGAAAAAGGTATTATGTTGAGCAGCGATTATTCCCGGGCGAATTTGATGGTGAATTTAAGTGCCAAGCCCGCACCGATTATGACGGCTGCGGCGCAAGTTTACATGGCATATATGGATAAAAGCCGGAATTTGAATAATACGGGAACGACTTCGCGCAATATAGAAGGAATGACAGTAGATCCCGCTTCACAGACTACTTTATTTCCCGGGCACGGTAAGATCAACGACGAATTTCTGGCAAAGATCAACCATACGGTGTCCCGTAATGATAATTATCGTTTAATCAGTAGTTTGAACTTGGAATTTCAACTGTGGAAAGGGTTAACACTCTCGGGTGTCGGTGCGATAGATTATGCGCAGTTCAATGTAAATGAATTTAGACCGAGTACTTTGGATGGAGCGCTTCATCGTAATTCTTCGGCGGGACAAATTTCCCGGAGTATTTCATTAATGAATGAAGAATTGTTGAAATATAGGGTAGAGATCGCACAGAAACACACGGTGGAGGCTTTGTTAGGTTTTAATATTTCTAAAGAGCAGAGCTTTGATAACAAAGGCATCGGCTACGAGGGGCCGAATGATAATGTCTATTGGTATTCCGGACCCGGAGGTGTTGCGAATTATCAGCCTGAGGGCTACGAACCGCGCTGGGAATCCAGAACGGATTATTCTTCCGATTTTCAAGAAAAGACGATGTTGAGTTATTTCGGTCGTTTGAGTTATAATTTCAAGAAGTTGTATATCGCGGAGTTCGCTTTCCGTCGGGACGGATCGTCTACGTTCGGGGCAAATGTACGTTGGGCAAACTTCCCTTCAATAGCCTTCGGTTGGAATTTCGCGGATGAGGCTTTTTTAAAGGATGTATCATGGCTGAATAGCGGAAAATTGCGTTTGAGTTGGGGAAAGTCCGGTCAAATATTTAAAGAAGCCTACATGGCGTACGGATTGATGTATAAAAACGGATTATTTCAAGGTAAACCGGGAATGACATCAATGCAGGGGGTTGCTCCCGATCTGACTTGGGAGAAAACGAAACAATATAATGCCGGTTTGGATCTGGAATTGTTCGAGTATCGGTTGAATGTTAAATTTGATTACTACAATAAATTGACCTACTCGTTGATTTCAGATGTACCCACCTTTGGGGATATGAATGTGCTGGATAGTTTCAAGAGAAATTCCGGGGAGATTTCCAATCAAGGCGTAGAATTGGAATTGAAGGCGGATATTTTCCGGCAAAGTGAAGTGAGGTGGAGAAGCCGATTGAATATTTCCCGGAACTGGAACAAATTGGTCGACACGTACAACGGCAAGGATATGGTTGATAACGTATTGAAACGAGGGTTGTTTGGGGTATATGTTTTCAATGATAACGGGTATTTCCAGAATGAAAAAGAAGTCCCGGTTTACTATAATAACGAAGGTTATCCTATTTATTTGAATCGGGTTCAAGGTGAAATCAGTGGTATGGTAGGTGAAAGAAAGATTCAAGATGTGAATGGTGACGGCGTGATAGATGATGATGACATGTTTTACATTGGTAGTGCCTTACCTAAAGCATATGGCGGATGGGCAAATGAAATTTCGTGGAAGAATTTTGATTTGAATATTCTTTTCAATTATTCTTTGGGACGGAAGATGATCAATGCGGTAAGTTATTCGTCACCTTTTAGTATTGACGGTCCGATATTTCGTGATTTGCCCAAGACTACGTTTTGGGAAAAAGAAGGTGACATGACGGATTTGCCGCGTTTGGGAGCCACGATGACTTACCCGGAGTTGCGTTCCAACGTGGAACGAGTGAATATGCTTCGATTGAAGCAACTTACTTTAGGGTATAATTTACCGGAGAAATGGGCTAAGAGATTCTACTTTAGTGGTATCCGCTTGTTTGTTACGGGTGAAAATATTTGGACTTGGTCAAATTATTCCGGCACAGATCCCGAGGTTGTGGATATGGATTACGGGATAGATGGTGGAAAAGCGTATCCTTTACCGGAAAAATGGACGTTTGGGTTAACTCTTAATTTTTAATAATTATGAAACAGTATTTTATATATATTGTTGTGGGACTTCTAGCCATGTCATGTAGTGGCTATCTGGACGTAAGACCGGAAAATTCAACGACTTTTAATAATTATTTCCGTTCCGGGCAAGATGCTGAAGCTCTGCTCAATTCGATGATGAATAACGTGCGTGTTGCCGAAAATTCGGATATGTTGCATATTGCTGCCGGTTTGAAGGTGGATAATGTAGTAAGTGATTACCGGGGAACGCCAATCTATCGGGCACGTCAATTAGCACCGGTAAGTTATTTCAGATCAAATTGGAGAAATTATTACGCTGCCATTAATGATGCGGACGTGATGTTGGATAATGCTTACCGTTTTCCCATGTCGGAGGAGATTGTTAATATTTATCGTTTACAGGCTTATTTCGTGAAAGGGTTATGTTATTTCTGGCTTGCCCGGGCGTGGGGAGAGGTGCCTATTGTTCCCGATAGCGAGTCTATAGAGATTAAATTAGCAAAAAGTAGTGTGACTGAGGTGTTGGAAGAAGCGACAAAATGGGCGTTGAAAGCTATGGATTTGCCAAAGTATGAAGACTTGAAAGATTATGCAGGCAACAAGAGAACCACGAAACAATACGGGAGTAAAGGAGCTGCCGCTGCCTTGTTGGCTAATATTTATGCTTGGCGGGCAGGTCTTGAGAACAGAAAAGAGTATTGGGAAGAAGCCGAGAAATATTGCACGATGATTATTGAAAACAAGGTCGGCGCATATGGTTTGGGAGCCGACCCGGAGGACGTGTGCAACCGGGTATTCAAAGGTGGAAGCGAGGAGAGTATTTTGGAAATATACCGGACTTTCACTGCTGTCGGGGAATTCACTGAATTGGCTTATGTCGGGGAGCAATTTGCAGGTTGGCCGGTAAGGACAGACATGGAAGTGAGTTTCTCGTACCCCGATGTATTGGAATTTAATAAAACCACGATTAACGAACTTTATCCCGGTGATGATTTGAGAAGGCAGAGTTATTTCTACGGGATAGATTCCACTGAATTCCACGTGAAGGTTAAGGTATTTAATCCAGAAACGTGGGAAATGGAAGACGTGATAAAAGTTTTCGATAACACGAAAATAGAGAAGGCGTATATAAATGTATTTCGTTTCCCTAGTTACACGTACACGGGTAATGATAAAGAGAAAGTTTTCTTGGGAATGGAGATGTATAAAATAGTCTGGCGTCTGGCGGATATTATGTTGTTGAGGGCTGAATGTCGTTGTCGTGCCGGGTTGCCTGACGCGATGGAGGACGTGATAGCTATTCGGGAGCGTGCCGGGTTGACGGGAGCGGATTTGACGGATGATTTTGGCGGGGATGTACAGTTGGCGATATTCAGGGAACGGGAGCGGGAGTTGTTGTTCGAGGATACCCGGTATTACGACGTGATCCGAAATGGCGTGGAATACGTGCGGCGGGAGCTTTCTGAAACTTTCAGCCGTTTGTCCGACAAGGATATCCAGAATGGGGCATTATATTATCCGGTGGGCTCGTCTGCCATGAATAATAATGATTTGATTTTGCAAAATGTATATTGGAATACAAAAGTACAATAGGGCTATGAAACATATATTGATATTAGGCTTTGTATGTCTGGTTTTAGGCATGGGAGGCTGTGTACAGGATAATTTTATTAAATCCGGGTTGCATAACGGTCGTTTTGACGGTAGCTTGTTGGAGTATTTAAAAGCCCCGGGGCATTCTTACGACTGGGATTCCACGGCTAGATTGGTGGAACAAGCTGGTCCCGATGTGGTTCGTCTGTTCGAGGGAAAAGACACGGAACATCCGGAGATTACTTTTCTTGGACCGACGAATCACTCTATTCGCAGGTATATGTTGGAAAATGACATCGAGCGAATCTCGGATATGGATCCGGATGTTTGCAAGGATTTGTTATTACAATGCATCATCGATGGCAAAATATACCGGGATGATGTTCCGAGAGGAAAATATGATGAAGATGAAGCTATGCCGGGAGAGGGCGGTAAGTATTATCCTACATTGAGTGGAAGTACCGTTTGGTTGTACACGCACCAGCAGACGTTACAGGGAATCCCGGACGTGGGAGCTGTTTCCTTGGGCGTGTATTCACAAAGCGCGTTCCGTGATTTTTCTATCGCTTCTTCCAATATAGAACCGGATCATTGTGTGGTGCATTCTTTGTCATACAACTTCACGTTAGGGGATTTCGGGGAAATGGACGATTGGGAAGATCCGGACGATTGGGAAGATTTTGAGTAATAATAAAAGAGAAAGTTATGAAACGGATATTATTTATATTGAGTGTTATATACTGTGGGCTTGTGTCATGTGACGAGAAAGAGGGTTATTTGATAACGGAGAATGCTGTTTACGACCCGGATACGATGATCGTGCGTCTTACGCCGGACCCGGAATTGGATGCGGTACGGATAGAGTATGAATCTCCGTGGCAATCTTTGAAAATGCAAGGCTACGAGGGAACCGAACGAATTGATTTTTCCGTGGAATCTGTCTCTTCAACTGTTGGAGAAGAAGCTGCTGCTACTTTCATGCAGGAACTGACCATATTGGCAGGCGGGGGTGTTATGCGCTATCCATATAAGGGAAAGTCGCCCGCGGGACGGTATACCGTGTCGGTTCGGTTGACGGGACCCGGGTATAGTCAGGTGGTGAAGAATGCTTTTACATTTATCTTAAAATGAAAGACAGATGAAAGGAATAAAGTTAATTTGTATTTGTTGTATTCTTGGAATGACGGGTATTCATGGTGTGTCTGCGCAATCGGAAGACAATTTGTTGAATATCCTTTCCGGGGAGTTGAATAAACATTACCGGGAATTACAGGGGGAGAAACTTCCCCCCTATTACATGAATTACAGGATTATCGACACGTGGAGCACGACGATCATCACTTCGTTCGGGGCGTTGAGGGATAACCAGAGCCGGCATACCCGCATCATGATTCCCCATATTCGATTGGGTGACACGACGTTGGATAATTACAAATATTACCCGATGGGATCGGAAGTGACCGAGTTTGGTATTTCATCCGCCGTCCTGCCGATTGATGACGGGAACAATGAGGATGCTATCCGTCAGGAAATCTGGATGGAGGCTTCTTCCCGTTACGCTTTTGCCGTGGATATTTACGAGCGTACAAAGGCGCAAACCAAGGTGAATGTCAAGAATGAAGATAAAGCTCCTTATTTTTCTGCTGCGCCGGTGGAGTCCTATTACGAGGCTCCTTTTCCAGCCGATCGGTTGAAAGTGGATGCGGAGGCATGGATTGCCCGGTTGAAGAAGATTTCCGCTCTTTTTAACGAAAATATGAATATCATGCAGGGCGATGCCACCTTGACGTATGATGTCGAACGTCGTTATTTCGTGGACACGGAGGGACGGAGTGTCGTGCAGAACCTGCCTTATGCCCGCGTCATGATCCAAGGAAACGTGATGGCTTTGGACGGGATGCGGCTTCCCTTGTACCTGTCCTATTTCGCGCATGATCCGGCTGATTTGCCCTCAGACGAGCAGATGATGGCGGATACGCGGGAGATGATCAAGACATTGGCGGCTTTGCGGGAGGCTCCCGTGGCTGACCCGTATACCGGTCCCGCCTTGTTGTCGGGTGCAGCGAGCGGTGTGTTTTTTCACGAGATATTCGGGCATCGTCTGGAAGGGCAGAGGATGAAGACGGACGAGGACGGACAGACTTTCAAACAGATGGTGGGAGAAAATGTATTGGCTCCTGATTTTCAAGTTTCCGACGATCCGACGTTGACGAGTTATGCGGGAAAGGAGTTGAACGGGCATTACAAGTTTGACGATCAGGGTATTCGTGCCGAACGGGTAAACGTCGTGGTGGACGGTAAGTTACGGGATTTCCTGATGAGCCGCGTGCCGATAGACGGCTTTCCGAAGACAAACGGTCACGCCCGGGCAAGTGACGGGTTCGATCCCGTGTCCCGACAATCCAACCTGTGTATCGAAACGAAAGCTCCCAAAACACAACAGAAGTTGCGGGCGATGTTGATCGAGGAGGCGAAAAAGCAAAACAAGGAATACGGTTATTTCTTCAAAGAAGTGACAAGCGGCTTAACGTACACGGGGACAAGCAGCACGAATTCGTTCAACGTGACCCCGTTGGTGGTTTACCGGGTCTACACGGACGGCAGACCGGATGAATTGGTTCGGGGTGTTATCCTGATCGGGACTCCGTTGTCCATGTTCTCGAACATCGTGTGCGCGGGGGACGACCCGAGTGTCTTCGTCGGTATTTGCGGGGCGGAATCCGGGGGTGTGCAGGTTACTGCCATTTCGCCGACGATTTTGGTGAACAAGGTGGAAACCCAGCGTACGGCGAAGTCCAGCGTGTTGCCGCCTGTTCTCCCGAGAGTGTATGTACCGCAAAAATGAAGTTATGAATATTAAATAGGAAAATGATGAGATACACGATATTGTTATTTTTAATATTTCTGGTCAGCCTGTCGCGTGCTCAGACGCAAGAGGACGTGACTATTTTCACGGCGATGGGGGACGAGCAGGCGAGAACGAAAGAGCAGTTGACTCTTCCTATGATGAGTAAGCCTTTTTATGTCTCTTACGCTCTTCTACTTTCCCAGCAGTTTTCCGTGGAGGCAACCTTGGGGTCTGTGTTGAATTCGGTTAATCTGCCCCTTCATTTGATGGGAACCTCTCAAGTCTTGCTTGGGGATTATAATCGCACGAGCGATCTGCGTCACGTGGGGCAATTCCTTCGGGTGGATGTAGGAGGCGAGATTGATTATAACGCTATTCGCCTAGGCTTCTGGCTGGCTTCAGATCAGGGATACAAGGTGGCTTTGCAGGAATACTCTGCAAAAAAGGCATACTTGGAGGCAAACCCGTATGAACTTCCCGATAATCTTCCGGATTTGTTACCGACCCCTTCCGTGGAGAAACTGATACAGGGAAAACAACCTTATATTTCCGTTATTTCCGGGGTAGAGGCGAAGGCACGGGAATTGTCCGCCGTGTTTAAAGATTACAAGGAGATCGTCGCTTCCAAAGTATCATTGCAGGGAAGTGAGATGACGTTTTACAAATTGACCACGGAACAGGTGGCGTTGAAACAGCCATTGAATTTCGTGGAATTATACGTGGAAGGTACGGTTGTCACGAAAAACGGGGAATATATTCGGGATTCGTACGTGTTGTTAGCTCCTTCACTGGAGGCATTGCCTTCACAGGAACATTTGAAACAAGTGGTGGCGGGCTTCGCCCGGCGGTTGATCGACCTGAAAAACGCGGAAGTGTTTTCCGAGGAGTATAACGGACCGGTTCTTTTCGAGAACGAGGCGGTGCGTCAGATCCTCACGGATAATTTGTTGGGGAATAACGGCGGACTGTGTACTTACCGGATGCCGCTCGGCGTGAAGGAAACGACCACTTCCTTTGAAGATAAGATCGGGAAGAAATTACTTGATCCCCGCCTGTCCGTGGTGAATTATAGTTCCATGACGGAATACATGAATATCCCCTTGTTGGGAAGTTACGAGGTGGATGCCGAAGGCGTGGTTCCGGAAAAAGAGATGATGCTGGTGGAGAAAGGGGTTTTGAAAAAGGTGTTGAACGGGCAGATTCCCACGAGTAAGGTGCGTTACTCGACCGGGAGTTCCCGTTTTATTCCCACCCGTAATGACGTGATTTACGTGACGGCTCCCGGCACGCTTCATATCAAGGCTGACGGCGGGTTAAAGCCGGAGGCGATGAAAAAAGCCTTGTTGAAAGCGGCAAAAGAAGCGAAGTCTGGTTACGCTTATATCGTTCGCCGCTTGGCAGGCAACGCTTCACTCCTGTACAAGGTAGACGTGAAGACGGGCGAAGAAACGCAAGTCCGTTTTGGAAAAGTTGCCCCCGTGAATATGTCCAAGTTGAAGAATATACGGGAAATCTGTAATCAGGAAAAGGTACACAATCTTCTACTGGACAAGGGTGCTTTGGTATCCATGATTTATCCTTCATCTATTTTGTTGAATAACATGGATATATCTGTTATGGATGTACCGAAGAGAAAACTGCCGGCATTGAAGAATCCTTTGCAGGAGAGATAGAATTTAGTGATTTTAAATTGAAAAATGTCTGTTATCTCCGGAATGATTGAGGAATGACAGGCATTTTCAGCTCTCTCTCGATAAACAGAGGAGGAGTTGAAATACAGTCCGAAATGCGAGTAAAATAACTTGCCGAAGGCAAATGTAACCTGCAACTTGTAACTCGCCGTAGGCGACTAAAAACACATCCCGTTTGTCATTTTTGTTTTTTAACTCTATATTTGTGGCACTAATGGGGAGCGTATGTTTACATTATTGGAAAAAAAACGCTATTTTGAACAATTGTTCCGGGAGAGTTATTCCCGGCTATATTACTACGCTTTAAGTTTTTTGAATGATGACGAGCGGGCGAAAGATGTGGTGAGTGATGTTTTCGAGATCGTGTGGAAGGGGCGGGACCGCCTTGAATTTTCAACTTCATTAGTTCCTTTTTTATATAAACTTGTCCGTAATGCCTGTCTGGATGAATTGCGGCATGAAAAGACGGCACAACGTTTTGCCGCGTATATGCGGGAAGAACCCGAGGCGGTGGACGAAAGCAAGCATTTGGAATACGAGTTGTTGATCGACCGGATACACCGTGCCGTGGAGCAGTTGCCGACTCAAACGAGGAACGTGTTCAAAAGATGTTTTCTGGAAGGGAAAAAATATCAGGACGCGGGGGCGGAGTTCGGTATCACGGTGAACACGGTAAAAGCCCATGTTATGAAAGCGTTACGGATACTGCGGGAACAATTCTCCGGGGAAGAGTTTATACTGCTTTTCTTGTGTTTCGGGAAGTCTACCGAAAAAAAATAAAAAAAAGTCGTTTTTGGCATTACCCATTTTGCAGGGGTCTACGTGTATGGGGTAGATGAATATGACAAAATGGATAAAAAGTATAATTATCGGGATATAGAATTTGGCATGGACGTGCTCAATCATCTGGTGAAGGACGATGAATTGGTGCGAGAATGGTTGCGGGACGAGGAGCACGGGCAATTGCTGGAAGAATTGCGCCGTATCCGGGAAGGGAGTTTGGCGGCTGTCGATAAAAAGAAGCCGGATGTCGATGGGGAATGGAAGAAGTTGAACCGGAAGATTTTGCGGAAAAGGATGCTTTGGACTTACAGGGTAGCGTCGGCTGTCGCTTGCATCGGTATCGTGATTTCAATCGGTTGGTTGTGGAGGAGTCCGATGCCCGCGGAGCGAACGCCTTTCGTGATGGTGATGCCTGAGAATGACGATTTTACCCCCCAAGGGGTTACACTTGTATTGAATAACGGGGAGGAGATCGATTTGAACCGGGAGAACCGGAAGGTTTTGGTGCAGCGTTTGCCCCAAGTGATCCGGTCTATCACGGCGGATTCTTTAAAGGGGTTGGTTTATTCTCCCGGGCAACCGCTCCCCGAATTGGAAGGGAATCACACGTTAAAGGTGCCCCGGGGTGGAGAGTATTTCGTGATTTTGGATGACGGGACGAAAGTGTGGTTGAATGCGGAGACGGAATTTCGTTATCCGGTCGTGTTCGGGGAAAAGGAACGCATGGTGGAGTTGTCGGGAGAGGCTTATTTTCAAGTGCGGCGGGACGAGACGCGACCTTTTATAGTGAAGACGGCAGGGGTTCGTACCCGTGTGTTGGGAACGGAATTTAACGTTCAGGCGTATTCAAGGGAGAAAGAAAATATCACGCTCGTGAATGGAAGTGTAGCGGTCAAGGCTACCGGGAGGAGGAAAGAAGTGGTGTTGAAACCTCACGAGAATGTCCTGTATAGCGAGGGAAAACTGAAAGTGACGAAGGTGGATATACTGAAGTATACCTCGTGGAAAGAAGGGTATTTCTATTATGACGACGAACGGTTGGAAGATATATTGACGGAACTGGGACGTTGGTATAATTTCAGCGTGGTATACGAGGAACCGGAATTGAAGGAGTTGCGTTTTAAGATTTGGGCAGATCGGAAGGCGACTTTCAGCAAGGTCGTGGAATATTTGAATGAAATGGGAAAATTAAAAATAGAGGTTCGGGATAATTGTATTATAGTTTTTAAGAAGTAGAAATGATGTATTGGAAATCAAGTATTTGAAAGGCGTGAGCCTCTCGAAAAGGGGATTGTTGTGTCTTGAATTTTAGAATGTTAAATAAATGAATTATGGAAAAAAAGCGAAGATCGGTTTATTTAAGGCGGGGACAAGGATGGAGGAAAATGACATTGTGGATGTTTTTTATGCTATGGGGGTTCCTTGGTTTCTCTCAGGAAAATAAGGTTTCTTTTAAATTTGTAGATCAGGAATTATCCTCCGTGTTGAAGGAGCTGGAAAAGGCGGACGTGTATAAATTCATGTTCAATTATGACGACGTGAAGGGGAAAAAGGTCACGTTGGAGGTGAAAGACAAGAAGGTGTTGGAGATATTGGATCTTGTGTTGAAGGATTTGCCGTTCACGTACCGGACGGACGGGGTGATGGTGATTATAAGACCGAAGGTTGCCGACGTGTCTGCCAAAAAGCATATACTTAAAGGTAAGGTCGTGGACACGAAAGGGGAACCGATGGTGGGTGTCACCGTGCGTCTGGATAGCACGACGGTCGGGACGGCAAGTGCCGCGGACGGGACGTTCACGTTGGCGATCGATAAGCCGGTGGGGAATCTGATATTCTCTTTTATCGGTTTTAGTGCGAAGAAGGTGGCGGTGACTTCCGGCAAGGAGGTGGTCGTGAAGATGGAAGAGGAAGTTTCCGACTTGGATCAGGTGACGGTGATCGCCTACGGGTCGAGAAAGAAACGGGAGTTGATCACTTCCGTAGCATCGATCAAGGCGGATGATATAAAAGAGATTCCCGCTGCCAGTCTGGAAACCTTGTTGCAGGGGCGTATGGCGGGTGTTGGGGTGAATATCCAGTCGGGTTCTCCCGGTGGCGGGGGAACGAACGTGGCGGTACGCGGGTACAATTCCTTGTGGCTAGATGAAGCGGGAGGGGGCGACGGTTCGCCGCTGTACGTGATCGACGGGGTGCCCGTGCATTCGTTTACTTCCCCGGTGACGGGAACGAACACGATAGCGGAGATTGATCCCTCGACGATAGAGTCGGTGGAGGTGTTGAAGGATGCCGCCTCTGCCGCTATTTACGGTTCACGTGCTGCGAACGGGGTGATATTGATTACCACGAAAAAGGGACGTGCGGGCGAGGGGAAGTTCTCCGTGAACCTGTCCTATTCGGCTTCCGTGTTGCCGAAAGCCCCGACACAGTTGGGCGGACGGGAGGAACGCCTGTACCATATGGCGGTCATGCGGGCGCAAAGAAATGCCTACGAGGTGAAGGGGAAGGGATATTACAAGTACCCGACTTCATACGAGGAGGCTGCTAATAACGAGGCTATATATGATGCTTTTTGGAATAGTGGTTTAGGGGTGGGAACAAAGAGTATTAGAATGGTTCAGGATTCCTTGAACCCTTTTTTCAACAATTCCACGAACTGGTACAAGTATATCTTTCGGACGGGAAAGATACTGAATGCTAATATCCAGACAAGCGGCGGTACGGAAAAGATGACTTACATGGTTGGTGCGGGGTATTACAAGGAAACGGGGATTATGCCGGGAAGTGACTTTTCCCGTGTGAATTTGTTGACGAATCTTTCCTTCAATCCCGTGAAGAAGTTGACTGTGGACAGCCGTTTTTATCTGGCGTACACGGACAGAAGCCGGGGTGCGACATCGGGGGATGCTTTCAAGTACGAGAGCTTCACGGTCGATCCCAATTATACCTCTTCGTTGCTTTTGAAGGGTGGGGCGGTAGAAGAAAAAATGTTGCAGATGCTGAACGGGCAAGTGGAAAATAACACTTCTTACCGTTTAAGGGCTAACTTGCAGTTGAGGTACGAGATATTGAAGGGATTGTCTGTTTCGACTTCTTTGGCGTTGGATTATACCCAAGCGAACCAGAACCAGTTTACTCCCAGTTATCTGGATCCTAACGGTTATAATGAAAGTAAATCTTCGGGAGAGATTGCCCGGGATATGTTGTTGTCGAACGAGAATTTGTTGAGTTACGTGTTCACGCTCGACGAGGTGCACAATTTTGATTTGTTGTTCGGGTTGGCGTATGACGGTAGCAAGAAATGGAGTAACAGCGGTCACGGGTTGCGGGGACCGAGTGACCGGATCGAGTATGTCGGAAGTGGTTTTCAGGATTTGGTATACGATCCGAGGGTGGATGATTACCGTGCTTTAAAAGATTATGGTTCCGATTTTTCGGAAACAGCGATGGTGAGTTATTTCGGGCGTCTGGCTTACAATTATGACAAAAAATACTTGTTGGAAGCCACGGTGAGGCGGGACGGGTCTTCTGTGTTCGGTGCGGATGTGCGTTGGGCTACGTTCCCGTCCGTAGCGGTCGGGTGGGCTTTTTCTACCGAGCGTTTCATGAAGTGGGCGTGGTGGTTGAATTACGGGAAGCTCCGGGCTAGCTGGGGACGCTCCGGTAGCCAGTTCGCGATCCCGTATCTGGCACAGGGCTTGATGTCCCCGGGAACGATCTTTGACGGGGTACAGGGAATGCAGCCCGAGGGGGTGATTAACCGTAAACTGAAATGGGAAGAGTCGGATCAATATGATTTCGGGTTGGATATGGACTTTTTTAATTATCGCTTGAACCTGACCATAGATTATTACTATAAATACACACGTGCCTTGATAAACAAAGAGTCGCTGCCCGGCGATATGTACGGGTTCAACGGGGTACAATGGCGGAACACGATGGCTATTTCCAACGAGGGGTTGGAGTTGGACGCCAAAATCGATATCCTGAGAGACACGGAAGTGAAATGGCGTACGCGTTTCAATATATCCCGGAACTGGAATCGTTTCCGGAAGAGTTACTCGGGGAGAGATTTCTATGACAAGGTGATTGGCAAACCGTTGAGCGGGATTTATCTTTTCAAGGATTTGGGTATGATCGAGAGTGATGCCGATGTCCCGTATATATTCGATCAATCCGGTAAAAAACAGATGTTGTCACCGGAAGGGGACGAGGAATATTTTTTCACGAAGGGAATGCGCCGTATTGCGGATATTGACGGCGACGGGCAGATCACGGAAGATGATTTGGTTTATTCCGGGACCACTTTGCCACAGGCTTACGGCGGGCTTGTGAACGAGATTAAATGGAAGAATTTTGACGTGAATATTTTGTTGACTTACACGCTCGGGCGTAAAATGGTGAATCAGTTCAAGTATAGTACCCTTCAGGGAAGATTGGGAGTTTATCCCGTTTTCGCGGATGTGTCATTGTCCGATTTTTGGCAGTATGCCGGTGACGGGAGTAAGTACCAGACTCTCGGTTTGTATGGCAATTCCACGTTGATCAATATAACCGGACAAACGACAGCTTCACTGGAAAACGTACATTATTGCAGGTTGAAACAATTGACGATAGGGTACAATCTTCCGAAGCGTATCATGAAGAAGTTGTGGTTGGACGGTATCCGGATTTTCGTGACGGGAGAAGACTTGTTCCTGTTGTCAAATTATTCGGGGCTTGACCCGGAAGTGGCGAATATCGCTACCGGATTCGATGACGGTCGTACTTATCCCTTGGCGCGGAAATGGACTTTTGGTTTGACTGTAAATTTTTAAACGAGGTAGATTATGAAAAGATTTTTATATAGTGTACTGGTCGTGTTGCTGTGTGCTTCTTGTGATTCGCTTCTTGATCTGGAACCGAAGAACGGGGTGACGTTTGAACACTATTTCACGACGGAACAGGATTTGGAAGCGGTAGTAATACAAATGCATGGGAATTTGAGAACAGCTTTGACAGGGGTGACTCAACAGGAGTTTATGGGACTCCGGGTGGATGTCGTGAAGCAGGGATCTTATATAAATAAAATACGCGGGTTGAATACCGACTATTTGTTGAATGTTACTAATCAACAGCAATGGAAGACTTACTACAACACGCTTGCTATCGTGGATTTGTTTTTCGATAATTACAAAAAAGCCAAGGATGTGGCTCCCGAACGGGTACGTTTTTATTGCGGTCAGGGAGAATTCGTGAAAGCCATGTGCTATTTTTACTTAGTACGGATGTGGGGTGATGCTGTTATCACGAAAGGAAGCAATTACATTGATAAATACGCCAAAAGCCCGGCATCCGTCGTTTTGGACACGGCTATTCATGCCGCCTTACGGGCGTATGACATGTTGCCCAAGTTCAGCGGTCTGAAAAACTCGAATAACAAAGCGTTGACCTCGAAGCAATACGGGTGTAAGGGAAGTGCTGCCGCCCTGTTGGCTCACCTGTACGCGTGGAAGGCTCACGTGGTCGGTGGTCAGGAGGATTTGAAGGAGGCGGAGAAATGGGCGAGTAAGTTGATCGAGGAAAAGTATCGCGACGAAGTGGGTGTCTATACTCTTGCGGAGAACCCGGAAGAGGTTTGTGCCGAGGTGATGCACAGGAAAAGTGCGGAGAGTATTTTCGAGTTGGAAATTAATTATCAGGATGCCAGTACTTACTCCGCTTTTTTACCCGCTTATTCCATGATTGGCGCCCCGATCGTGAAGACCGAGGAAAAGATGGATATTAAAGATAAGGATTTTGGAATAACGATAGCAGAAGTAAATTCTTTGTTCCCGGCAGGGGATGCACGTCGGGAGGCTTATTTCTACCATCTGGATGATCCGGAATGGCAGGAAGCGGGATTGGCTTATCTCTATAAGTGGCGGTATGCCCGTTACGGGGCATCGGTTGCCGGGGAAGTCTGGCTTAAAGGGATGGATGTGAACCGGGTTATTTTCCGGTTGGCGGATATGTACCTGTTGCGCGCGGAGTGCCGGGTAAAGATGAATGACCCGGCGGGAGCGAAAGCCGATCTGAACGTAATCCGCGATCGGGCGGAAGCGAAGTTATGGCCTGCCGAAGGTGATAGCGGGGATTTGCAATACGATATTTTCAAGGAGCGGGAGAAGGAGTTGTTGTACGAGGGACACCGTTATTACGACGTGGTTCGTAACGGGTATTGGAAAACGGAGTTGCAGGGAGGTTTTAACGATTTGTCGGTTGAGGACGTGAAAGACGGGGCTCTTTACCTGCCTGTTCCCCAAACTGCATTTTCACAAAATGATTTAATGATCCAGAACACGTTTTGGGCGTCAAAAATGAAATAAGCTATGAAAAAGATACTGTTTATACTGGTCGTGGCGGGTGTATTTACGGCTTGCGGTACAAAATACGACTATATCGATACGGGAGTTTGCGAGGAGGAATTCCGGGGTAATATGTATGAATACTTGCAGAGTAATCACTACGATTGGGATTCTATCGTGAAGATTATTGATCGCGCAGGATTACGAGAGATGTTCGAAAAGGAGGATTTCACTTTTCTGGGACCCACGAATATCACCATTCGCAAGTGGTTTTTCTGGGATAAGATAGGTGGCGTGGGAAACACGGACAAGGAATACGTGATTCACGGTTACAAGAGTATCCAACGGGTACCTGTCGAAATATGCCGGAAAATCGTGTTGAGCCACGTGGTAGAGGGGATTATCGCCCGCGATGATATCGCGAGGGCTACCTATAACGAGGAACAAAAAATGGACGGCGGGGGCAATATTTTTACCACTCGTTGGGGTAACCGGGTGTGGTTGTGGACGATACAGGAACCTTACATGAATATTCCCGAGATGGGACCGGTTATCGTGGAAATGGCATCGGTTGACGGCGAGGGCAAGAAAATCAAGGACATCGGTATGGCTACAATCGGCGTGAAACCGACGAACGGGATGGTACATTCGTTGCCGTACAGTTATAATTTGGGAGAGATGTACACGGATAGATATTGGGCAATAGTTAATCATTAATAGCATGGGAGAGATGAAAAAATATTTGGTTTTGATAGGGGTGATATTAGTTTGGTGGGGATGTCACAACCCCACGCCGGGGTACCTTGAAACGGGTAACGCACAATACGTACCCGACACGATGATTATTCGCAAGGAGTTGGATCCGCTGAAAGATGCTTACCGGAAGATGAACAATGCTCCTTGGGTATCCCCGAAATGTCAGGGAGTTGACGGTACGGCTCCCGTTCTGTTCGAGATCGTAGACGTGACTTCCGAGGACGGCGATGCCGCCATGTTCAAAAGTTTCCTGAATATCCGGGGAGGCGGAAGAATGGAGTTTCCCTTGAAAGTAAGCGTGCCCGTGGGGCATTACGTGGTTTCCGTCAGGGTGTCGAACGAGGGATATTCCGAGGTAATCCCTGACGTGTTTACTTTTATAGTGGAATAATAAAATGAAAGGTTATGAGAAAGAGCGTGTTATTATTAATGATATGTATTTTCGCTGCCGGGGCAAGAGGGGAAGGTATCCGTTTTTTCAAGGGTTCCTTCCAAGATGCCTTGAAGCAGGCGAAAGCAGAGAACAAGAAGGTGTTTGTCGATTTCTACACCACGTGGTGCGGACCTTGTCAACTGATGTCCAAAAATGTATTCCCGGACGACGAGGTCGGGGAGTATTTCAACGAACATTTTATCAATTATCAGATTAATGCCGAGGACAAGGCGTACCTGCCGGAAGTGAAGCGATACGGCGTCACGGCGTACCCGAATATGTTGATTCTGGACACGGAGGGCAACGTGCTGGGGCGGCAACTGGGGGCTACCGACAAGAACGGTTTTCTCCGTTTTGCCCGGTTGGCATTGAAGGAAGTGTTGCCCGTGGACCAGCTTTACGAGAAACTGAAGAAGGACAGGAAGAATCAAACACTGATGCAGGAGATTCTGTTGGAAGCCCCGGATTACATCGCCCGCTTGTCCGGTCAGGATCATGACAAATGGGAATACCGGATCGAGAAGTTATACGCCGATTACCGGAAACAAAGACCGTTGGAAGATTGTATCACGGCGAATGACTTGAAGATTTTCTCTATATACCACACGGGGATGGGGAAGAAAGACGAGGTGTTTGAATTTGTGTTGTTGCACTTTGACGATTATGTGCGGGTGATTGATCAGAACGAGGTTTCCAATTTCCTGTTCATGTTGAGTTATCCTTGGATGGAAGAGTTGGCGAAAAAAGGTGATATGAGCTACCGGGAGGAGTTGGAGCGCGTGCGGGGAGATTTGAAGGTCGTGTATGATTCTATCATGAATTTCGGGGGGATGGACACGTATTCCGGTTTAAAGCTGCTGTTTGACGCGGAGTATTACCTGTACAACAAGAAGGATGTCGAAAAGTACCGTTCGTACATGGAGAAATATTTCGCGGGCTTGGGTGAAGGTATTCGTCCTCAGGATTATATCGGGGCGTTGGAGTCGCTGTATGAAGTGCTGGGGGAAAAAATCACGCCGGAAGTGGCACGTCAGGGAATCAGTTGGTTGAACGAAGCTCTGAAAAGCAAGTTGCAGCCGGAGATGCAGATGCGTTGTTTGCTGATGCTGGGCGATTGTTACAAGGCTTCGGGAAGCAAGGAGGACGCGAAGAAGTGTTATGATCAGGCTTACGTGATTTCCCTGCAATTCAATAATCCCGGTTTGTCGGCGGCGGTACAGGAATATGTAAAGAAATTAGAAGAATAATTACAGGAAGAGGTTTATTCATACCCTACCTCTTCGTCCATATTAACACTAACAGAACCTTTTGGGGTACAAGGTGAAAAAAAATGAAAGACCATGAAAAGATTAATGTTATTATTTTGCTTGTTGGCGAGTTTTATTGCCTGTTCCGATGATAAGGATAATCCGGAGGAACCCAAGATGCCTATTACTGATTTGCAACTGCCGACGGTAAATCCCGTTGTCGGGGACAATGTAACGATCGCGGGTAAGGGATTCGCGCAGGATTGCAAGATACAGGTAAAACCGGAAGGGGCTGCCGAGGCTATCGATGCCGCAATTGTCGAAGTTACTGATGCCGGGATAACCTTTAAGGCTCCGGCAGAAGTGACCGGTAAATGTAAAGTGATTTTGCTACAAGGCGGGAAATCATACGAGTTGGGTGATCTGACTTTTGAAGAGGCTCCGGATATTGAAGCTACTTTGTATGGTGTGTTTGCCGATGAAACGACAAATTCCGTGTGCCCGATCGACGTTGCCACCCAAAGGAGAGGTAAGGCGTTGTTTACACTGGATAGTGACATCGAGGGTATTGTTGCAGACAATCATGGCGTGGTGTATTATAAAGCCATCACATTCGTGGATAACAAGAGTACTTATGAATTGCGTTATTACGATATAAAAGCGGGTAAAGGCGGAAAGATCGATTGGGCAGATGCCGGTCGTTGTTTCTCTATCAGCACGGATGGTGAAAAATTATACGCTTTGACTTATGATACTGATAGCTATGATATTTGCTTGTATTCTGTTGAACGCGATGGAAATGTCACTCCTTTACAAACTTACACCGATCAATTGGAAGCGCCTTACAGACGTCTTTATTCCACGGGTGGTACATTCTTATATGGAGAAAGCTATATATTTGCCGGTTTGCGTCTTGATATGGGGGATGTTGCGTATCATATATCCATCGTTGCGGATTTGACTGATGATTATTATGATTATCTTGCAGCAGAGGATATGATGAAATCTTTCCGTTTTGTGAAAACAGGTGATAATCATTATGTATTCAAGAACAATGAAGGAGAGGACGCTACAGCCAAAACAACCGTACATGAGTTTGCTGGGGAAGACGAGTGGTATGGCGATGACTATAACAATCCGGTTATTGCAACCATTGATAATTATTTTGTCGATCAGGTGTACGACCCGACGACCGGGCTGATATACGGAATGTTTGGGGATGAGAGCGATGGTATTCTGCCTTTCGATCCGAAAACGAATAAGGCTCTTGATCCTTGGATAGGAAGTGGTTGCGTGGCATTAATATATATCAAAGATGTCGAGTGATAACAAAAAACGTGTATTGGAGTTGTGACATCGTTCATGACTAAGTTGTGTTGTAAAGATCGGGTTTGAATAGAACCCGGTCTTTTTTCATACAATATCCATGTATTTCCCGTGATGCCGATAGAACTCGGTAGTCCTATTTTTGTCGGAGTGTTGATGAAGAGAACCCCATGAAATAACGGAGAGATAAGGGAGTAATAAGGGAACAAAGACGTTTCACCTTCGATACAAAGACGTTTCAAAGACGTTCACGGACGTTTTTGAATTGAAAGTGATTTGAGAATAAAATGGAACTATGTCTTGTCCTCTACCTCTTCTCTGCCTTATTTCTGTTTCACTTCTTCCTGCCGGGGAGATAAACGGATGTCGGGTAGTTTGATCGTTTTGTGTTTTAGCTTATCTTTGGCGATAAAATAACTGGAATGAAACACAATTGGAAACCGGGAAACATGATTTATCCCTTGCCGGCGGTGCTGGTGACTTGCGGGAGCGAACCGGAGGAATACGCCGTCTTGACCGTGGCGTGGACGGGAACGATATGTACCAACCCGCCGATGTGCTATATCTCCGTGCGACCGGAACGAAATTCTTACCCGATCATCAAAAAGAACATGGAGTTCGTGATTAATCTCACGACGAAAGATATGGCGTATGCCACTGATTGGTGCGGGGTGCGTTCCGGCAGGGAGTACAATAAATTCGAGGAGATGAAACTCACGCCCGTGCCGGGAGAGGTCGTGAAGGCTCCTATCATAGAGGAATCGCCCGTGTCTATCGAGTGCCGGGTGAAAGAAATTGTGCCGCTGGGGTCACATCATATGTTTATCGCCGATGTCGTGAACGTGCAAGCGGATGACCGTTACTTGAGCGGGGAAACGGGCAAATTCGAGTTGGCGGACGCCGAACCTCTGGTGTATTTACACGGCGGATATTTTGAATTGGGCAAGAAAATCGGTAAATTTGGTTGGTCTGTGGAGAAGAAAAAGAGAAGACGATAGTATAACTAAAGATTTGAAGTAAACGATATAATAGGAATATGAATGATCTGATAGAAAAGCATCCGTTGCAACCATTCCTGCCGGGTAATGCCCGGTTGCTCATGCTGGGGAGTTTTCCCCCGCCGAGGGCACGTTGGTCGATGGATTTTTACTACCCCAATTTGCAGAACGATATGTGGCGGCTTTACGGGGTATTATTCTTCGGGGATAAGGACTATTTTTTAGAGAAGGGAAAGAAAAGCTTTGACAAGGATCGGATTATCGCCTTCCTCAACCAGAAGGGAATAGCGTTATTCGATACCGCCATGGAGATCATCCGGCACAAGGGAAATGCGTCCGATCAGTTTTTGGAAGTGGTTACCCCGGTCGATTTGAAACGGGTCTTGGCGCAGATTCCCGCGTGTCGCGCTATCGTGACCACGGGACAGAAGGCAACCGATACCCTGTTGGAACAGATCGATGCCGCGTCCCCCCGGGTAGGCGGGTATAGCGAGTTCGTGCACGAGGGACGCCCGATGCGGCTTTATCGTATGCCGTCGTCATCAAGGGCTTATCCGAAACCGTTGGAAGAAAAAGCGGCTGATTACCGCGTAATGTTTCATGATTTAGATATGTTGTAGGGATATGAAGACACTGTTGTTTATCGTGGATATGCAGAACGACTTTTGTTCGCCCCGCGGTTCTCTATATGTACCGGGAGCGGAAAAAGACGCCGAGCGGTTGGGGAGATTGATAGATCGGAAGAAGGAAGAGATAGACAAAATTATCCTTACGCTCGATCAACATCACGTGATGGACATCGCGCATCCTTTCTATTGGCGGAATGCCAAGGGCGAAAACCCGAAACCTTTCACCACCATATCTTGGTGGGAAGTCGTGTCCGGGGAGTGGATACCGTTCGGCGACAAAGCGGAAGTCGTCGAGTACCTGCGTCAACTCAAGGAGACGGGGGAGTACCAGCACGTGATCTGGCCGGAGCACTGTATCAAGGGAAGCGAGGGGGCTGCCATTATTCCGGTCTTGTTCGATGCTGTTATTCGCTGGGCACGTCAGGGACGTTATTGCGGGATTGTCGAGAAAGGACTCCATCCCGGCACGGAGTTTTTCGGGGCTTTCCGGGCAAACGTGCCTATCGCTTCGGCTCCCGAAACAGCCTTTAACGTGAAGTTGAAAGAAGAGTTTGAACAATACGATACGATATGGTTGGCGGGAGAGGCTAAAACCCATTGCGTGGCAAACACGTTAAAACAATTATTCGACTTCCCGGACATTGTCCGCAAGCTCGTGATCATCGAGGATTGCATGAGCGATATACCGGGATGCGAGAGATTGTCCGTACCTATCTACGGCAAGGCGGCACGTCTCGGGGCGCGTTTCGTCAAATCCGATTCAATATTGTTGGATAAAGATTAAGATGATAATACATGATTTTTTAGATAACGACCTCTACAAGTTCACGACGATGAACGCTATCCAGAAAAAGTTTCCGGATGCCGAGGTTGTCTATCGCTTCGTGAACAGGGAAAACACTCTCTTTCCCCCCGGTTTTGCCGAGGCGGTAAGGAAGGAAGTGGACGAGATGGCAGCCTTGGTGCTATCGCCCGAGAATGAACGCTTTTTGCGTGCTCGGTGTTATTACTTCGACTCTGTTTTCTTTGACTTGTTAAAGGGATTCCGTTTCAATCCCGACGAGGTCAAGGTGAGTCAAGCGGGAGGCCGGTTGGACGTCGAGGTGCGGGGATTATGGTACCGGACGGTATTGTGGGAAGTGCCTTTGCTGGCAATTATTTCGGAATTGTATTTCCGGATGACGGGGCAGGAGGCACGTGACACGGAAGAAAGGGCTATGGCCAAGGCGAAGGCTTTCGCGGAAATGCACGCGGAGATTTCCGAGTTCGGCACTCGTCGCCGCTTCTCGTTCGAGGTGCAGGATCGGGTGATCGGCATATTGCGGGACAACATGAAGGGATTGCTCAACGGCACGAGTAACGTTTATTTTGCCATGAAATATAATCTCACGCCCATGGGGACGCATCCTCACGAGTGGTTCATGTATCACGGTGCGCATTTCGGCTATCGCTCGGCAAATGCCATGGCGCTGGCAAACTGGGTGGACGTCTATGACGGTTATCTGGGGATAGCCTTGTCGGATACCTATACTTCGGATAATTTCTTCAATAGTTTTGACACGAAGTATGCCAAGCTCTTTGACGGCTTGCGGTGGGATAGCGGCGATCCTTTCGAGTTCACGGAGAAAGCCTTGCGTCATTACCGTCGGCATCGGGTTGACCCGGCGAGCAAGACGATCGTGTACAGCGATGCTCTTGACCTCGACGGGGTAAAGAGAATCAAAGAGTACGTTGCCGGGCGCCTGCACGATGTTTACGGTATCGGCACGTATATCACGAACGACGTCGGCGTGACACCGCTGAACATCGTGATTAAACTTTTCGAGTGCCGTCCCAAGGGAAGTGATATATTTCTCCCTACTGTCAAATTGTCTGACGTGGCGGGCAAGCACACGGGGGATCCCGAAGAAATTGATTTATGTTTGAGAATGTTGAGAATAAAATAAAGAAAAGATGTTAGTTACATACGAGGATATCCGAAACGACGAGAGTATAAAAACGTATATTAACGAGGCGGATAAGGTGCTGCTTGCTTTGGGGTACACGGAACACTCGTTCCCCCACGTGGTAAAAACGGCGAAAATGGCAGAAATGATTCTGTTGACGTTGAATTACCCGAAACGCACGGCGGAGTTGGCCAAGATCGCGGGATACATGCACGATATCGGGAATATCGTCAACCGTATCGACCACGCTCAAAGCGGGGCAGTCATGGCGTTCCGCCTGCTCGACCGCATGGGAATGGACCCGGATGAGATAGCCCAAGTCATCAGTGCCATCGGCAACCATGACGAGGGGACTGCCGCGGCTGTCAACCCGATTGCCGCTGCCTTGATTCTCGCGGATAAAACCGATGTACGTCGTTCCCGCGTACGCAATCAAGATTTCTCTAGCTTTGACATACATGACCGTGTAAACTATGCTGTTGAAGAATCCCGTATCTATTTCAACGAGGACAACACGGCTATTATTCTTGACTTGAAAATCGACACGTCAATCTCCGCTGTCATGGATTACTTTGAAATTTTCCTCGGTCGTATGCTTCTGAGCCGCAAAGCTGCCGAGTACTTGGATATTCATTTCGAACTGATCGTCAACGGACAAAGACTGCTTTGATAATTGAAAATTGAAAGTTGAAAATTGAAAATGAACTCCTCCGTCTGCTTCGCAGCCACCTCCTCTATAAACAGAGGAGGAGCTGGTGAATCTTACCGAAGATGGTGAGTAATTTAGCTCTCCCTCTGTTTATAAAGGGAGTACCCCGAAGGGGGAGGGAGTTCTTTTCATTTTCAATTTTCAACTTTCAATTTTCAATTATCAAAACATTTGGGCAATGGTCTGAATGATAAACTTCCGGTTCGATATACGCGTCTTTCAGGCGGGGTTTCAAGTTTTCGGTTGCCATGCAGTAGTCGATGCGCCAGCCTTTGTTGTTGGCTCTGGCGTTGAAGCGATAGCTCCACCACGTGTATTTTTCTGCCTCTTCCGGGTGGAAGTAACGGAAGGTATCTATAAAACCGGAGTCGATAAACCCACCAATCCATTCCCGTTCCTCGGGCAGGAAACCGCTGTTCTTGGCGTTGCGTACCGGATCGTGAATATCTATCGGGCGGTGACAAATATTATAGTCCCCGCAAAGGATCAGGTTCGGGCGGGTTTTCTTCAGTTCTTCCACGTAATTCTGGAAGTCTTCCAACCATTTCATCTTGAATGCCTGCCGTTCATCTCCTGTCGTTCCGGAAGGATGATATACACTTACGATAGACAAGTCGCCGTAGTCGGCACGAATGAAACGTCCCTCGTCGTCGTACGCGGGGAGCCCCATCCCGTATTCCACGTGATCCGGCTCCGTTTTCGAGAGTATCGCAACCCCGCTATATCCTTTTTTCTTGGCTGAAAAGAAGTAAGAACGGTAGCCTAAAGCCTCGAATTCCAGTGTCGGTATCTGGTCCGGTTGCGCTTTTGTTTCTTGCAGGCATACGACATCAGGCTGTTCGTCTTCCAACCATTTCGTGAAATCTTTCGATAAGGCAGCCCGTAGGCCATTGACATTATAAGTAACTATTTTCATGGTTCGTTTTTTTGCATTATGCCTCAAACTTACAAAAAAAGTTTTACTAATGTCGAGCCGAAGGTTCTTAAGGTTCATAAAGTTTGTAAAGTTCATAAGGTTTATAAGGTTCTTAGACCCCTGCGGGGCGCTTTGTCCACGGCAGCTTGAGCTGCCGTTAAACACAGTCCGAAGGACACCCGTCACTTTATAAACTTTATGAACTTTATAAACCTTATAAACTTTACTGCTTTGCCCGGTGGCTTATTTCAAATAATACCTTTTCTTCGGGCGCAATTGTGCATCCAATTCATATACCTGCGGTACTCCTGTCGGGATTTCCAAACCGACAATATCTTCGTCACTGATCCCGTCCAAGTATTTAATCAATGCCCGCAGGCTATTGCCGTGTGCCACGACCAGCACCGTGTTTCCCGAGATCAGGCAGGGCGCGATATAATCCTGCCAGAAAGGAATGACCCTCGTGATCGTCAGTGCCAGCGACTCGCCCAAGGGAAGCACGGCGGGGTCCACGTTCTTGTACTTGTCCTCGTAGACGGCTCCGCGAGGATCGTCAGGCTCCAGTAAAGGAGGTGTAACATCAAAACTCCTTCGCCAGATATGTACCTGCTCTTCCCCGTACTTCTTTGCCGTTTCCGCTTTGTTCAATCCCTGTAATGCCCCGTAATGCCGCTCGTTTAAACGCCAGTTATGAATTTCCGGTACCCACATCCGGTCTGCCGATTCTTCCAGTAAATGCAACGTGCGGATAGCCCGTTTCAGCACGGAAGAAAAAGCTACATCAAATAACAAATCGTGTTTCCGAATTAACTCACCGGCACGGCGAGCTTCCTGTTCCCCCTTTTCACTCAAATCGACATCCGTCCATCCGGTGAACCTGTTTTCCTTGTTCCAGACACTCTCCCCGTGCCGGACTAATATTAATTTACACATAATACCTTGTTTAATTATAGGGGTATACGTGTAAGGGTTTATAAAGTTTATAAGGTTCATAAAGTTTATAAAGTGACGGGTGTCCTTCGGACTGTGTTTAACGGCAGCTCAAGCTGCCGTGGACAAAGCGCCCCGCAGGGGTCTAAGAACTTTATAAACTTTATGAACCTTATGAACTTTACAAACCTAATAGTAATTGCGTAAAGCCGGTTTGATGCAGATCCCGAATCTCACCATGGACACGTAGCGGTCGTATTCCAGCAAGTTCTCCGCGTAACCGTTGTAATACTGTATAAACAAATATTCGTTTGCTTTCAAGCTGGGTTTGAAGTTTATCTCCAACGTGGTATTCATGTTGATAAACTGTCGGCGGGGATTGATGATGGCAGAGCACCACAGTCGTTCGTTAGCACTTTGGTAGTTGAAAGCGACAAAGCCGTACCCTTTGTATTTCAGTAAATCCGGGTTTCCTTCTTTGTCCACCCAGCCGCCCCATACTTTCATCTGCACGGAGAAGCGGTAATCGATAAACCACGAGCCGGACAACGAGATATAGTTCCAACTCCGGGAAGCCAGAGAATCACGCCCGTTTGACTCGTGCTCGAATGAAAGTACCGCCATTCCCATCAATTGATCGCGATAGATCAATGCTTTGCTCAGGCTTATTCCCGGGTTGAAATTATTATCCAGAAAAGGGCTCGATTTGGCGTAAATATCCCAGAAAGACTTTTGCGTGTAGGTCAGGTACAGGAAGGTTTTGAACGGGAGAATACTTTTTGTCAGGCGTTGGCGTATACTGATCTGGAATTTGGCATCCGCCGTGTGCTTGTCGATCTTGTGGTTGGTAGGAATGCCCGAGACGAAGTAATTATCCCGGAATATGCCGAAACTGGGGGTGTTGTCGAACAACTCCAACGCGCTTTTCTCGCTGACAACTACCGTACCCCCGGTTTTATTCTTGGCAAGTTCCTCCCGTTCCCGCAATATCTTTTTTTCCTCGTCCGTTTGCGCTTGCAGCACTGCCGGGCAAAGCAAGCAAAAGAAGAAGACCGGAACAATAATACGCCACCGCCTTTTCATTATCTCATGCTTTTTTATTGCTGAATAATGACACGATAGCCAGCAACACGATAGCTCCCACGGTTGCCGTTATCAGGCTTCCGATGACACCCGTCGTCCAGATGCCCATTACCCCGAAGAGCCAGCCGCCCAGCACTCCGCCGATAATCCCCACGATCAGGTTTAAAAACAATCCTAGTCCACCTCCGCGGACTATTTTCCCGGCGATAAATCCCGCCGCGATACCGATTAAAATATACCAAATAAACATCATAACTTATAAGATTTAGATTCATTTGTATATTTAAACTTAAACAGCCATGAAAAAGTTCCAATTTCTGGACACTTTATTCATGTCAAAGGACGTGACAAAGAGTCATTCGGCATGACAAAAAGTAACAGGACACTGTCACGGCAAAAGAAAAGAGCCGATCAGAAATCGGCTCTTGGAAAAGAATGCCCCCGGTCAAGAAGGTGTATGTGAGGATCGGCGTTTGTTACAACCGGGGGGCATTCGAGGATAGCTCTTGATAATGTTTTTGAAGAATGCCCCCGGTAAGAGGTGTATGTGGGGATCGGCGTTTGTTATACCGGGGGGCATTCAGGAATATCTTATTCTCTCGTGCTTTATTTGATTACTCGATACGTGATTTTGTAATCAACTCGTCGTAATCGCGGGAAAAATTCTTTCAACATGTACCTGTAAGGCACTCCTTGATCCAGATCCATGAGTTTTTTTTCTCTTCCCTCGAAAATATCGACGTTATTAATAATGTAAAGAACTCTATCTTTATCGGGCATCCCGAATTGTGTTATCAATTTTTTCAGTCCTGTCCAGTCTTCCGCCACCCAATCCGCGTGGTAGAGGTTTCTTGGCATCGGGTACCTGTCAAGCAGGTAGTCGCGCAATTCCAGCGTGCGTTCCCGTGACAGTTGCTCGTTTCGAGCGTACGTTCCCTCCGGGGAAGCGTATCCCGTGAGATAAATTCCCGTTATCTCGTGATCCGGGTTGCTCGTGATCTCGTCAATCATAGCCTTGATCTTGGCAAGCTCCTCGCGATTATCCTTGTAATCCGGGATAATATTTGTCCGGTTCCTCGGGTAATCAAGATAGGCGGAGCCTTCAACAGCCCTCGCTGGCGACGCGGTATTCTCTTTCACGACCGGGGTCGTTCGCGTTACCGGTTCGGGCGCGAGGGGAGTGGGAGCGACAATCTGCACCTTCCCTTTCAAGGCCGCGTCCGGCTTGAGTGCCTTCGCCAACAAGTTTACCGATATCAAGCGTTGATCTATTCCATCATAAAAACTCTCGTGCAAATTTAATGCCGCGTCCTGCATCCACGCTTGATAAGGAACACTTATTTTATAATTTACTTTCTCCCGCGTGCGCTTGTTAGCCGCCACAACCGCGTACGTGGGGAAAGGTTTCGCCCCGCGATTGAAGTAGAGTGACCGTTGATACGCCTTAGACCTACGCTTCCCGTTCACGATTACCGATGGTAATTCTTCTACTTCAGTCCCTTTCTCGATCACGGGGGTTAGCGTGAAGGCTTCGTTGTTGCCCACGGGTAACCCGTTCATGTCGATTGTCATTTCGATGAAAACACTGTCACCCCGCTGTTCGAAACGATGCCGCGTGACGCGTATCTCGCCCACGTAGACGTTGTTCTGTGCCTCCACTCTCGTTGAAAACAGACCCGCGGTCAGTAAAATTATACTATATATGATCATCTTTCTCATCACTCTTATTTTATAATGTACACCAGACTGATTCCAGCTTTCGTCGGGCCTATATAATCTTTTTCACCCTTTTTTATAAATTTACCCCCGGTCTGGTACTCGTGTTTGTCGTACTTGAATCTCGCGTACCCGATCCCGATCGTGGCTTCCAAGTTCAGGCGTTTCCCGAGTATCCATTGATAACCGTATGAAATCCCTCCACCGTGAAACGAGCCCTCGTAACGGTATTTGTCCAATCCCAACATCTTGATTCCTCCCGCGTTGAACTTACCGTAGAGCCCGTGAACCCCGAAGAAGTGCCCGTTAAAACGTTCGCCTCCCCAGTACCGGAACTCCGGTTGTACCAGCCAGTGTTTAATCTTTTTGTTATCACCAAAACTCCACGGGTTATACGTACCGGACAAGTCCAAAGTTATCTTTTTCCCCAGCGCGACTTCCAATCCCATGTTGGGCGTGGTTGTCAACCAGTACAAGGCATTCGTTTTCACGCTGAAAAGCGGGGCGTTGTAGAAATCTCTCTCTTGTCCGCTAACCTTGCTTGTCGAAACAAGCGCGATCATACCCAGCATGAAAATCATTTTCCTCGTCATAACCCTTTCACTTTGTTTTTGATATTACAAAAGTATCTCGCTCGTGTCAAGAATTAGTGACCTTTAAAGTGTATTTGTGATTTAACGCGTTTCTATTGAAGCACTCTTATCCATTTTTTGATTTGTATTCCGATATTTTTATTAAATTGCCGGGCAAATAATTTCACTTTTCGGAACTATTGAAACGACAGACTCGTATAACGAGTAATATAGTTGTATTAATAAATACTCAAATCATGACAACTTTTGATTACAATGAAGAATTAATTAAAGCCATGAAAGAAAAACTCCCGCGTGGGGTTAATCTGGCAAATACATTAATAGATAAATTATACCTCGGTAAAGAAGCCGTTTACCGCAGGTTGCGGGGTGAAGTTCCCTTCACCTTGTCAGAGGCTGCTACCATATCCCGCGAGATGGGCGTGTCGTTGGACAAGCTGGTCGGTTCCAAGAAAGGAATGAGCGCGATATTCGACTTGAACGTTATACATTATACCGACCCGTTGGAAACTTATTATTCCATCGTGGACAATTACGTGAAGGTTTTTCAAGAGATAAAGCATGACCCGACCTCGGTGCTTTGCACGGCGTCGAATATTATCCCGCAGACGTTCTACTTGAAATACGAGTTGCTGTCGAAATTCCGCATGTTCAAATGATTGTACCAGTTCGAGAAGATCGATATCGAGCATCATTTCGAGGAACTCAACATGGTGGACAAACTGCTCGACCGCCAGCGCGATTTTGTGAGAGAGTCGCAGGAGTTCAATCATACCGAGTATATATGGGATTGCAAAATCTTTTTCTACCTCGTGAACGATATCAAGTATTTCGCCCGCGCGAACTTGATTTCACCGGAGTACGTGCGGAAATTGAAAAAAGAGTTGATCGAGTTGCTCGACGAGCTGGAAGAGATAGCCGTTCGAGGGGCGTTCAAGAGCGGGAAAGAGGTATTTATATATATAGCCAACATTAACTTCGAGGCGACATATAGTTATATAGCGACCTCTTCCTACAAGTTGAGCCTGATCCGGCTGTTCGCCATCAACTCGATCACTTCACATGACGAGAACGTGTTCCGTAACGTGAAAGAGTGGGTTGATTCCTTGCGGAAATATTCCGTGCTGATCTCTCAAAGCGGGGAAATCCAACGGAGTAAATTCTTTAAAGACCAGCGGGAAATCATCAATGGGTTGTGCGAATAGAGTTTATAAAGTTCGTAAAGTTTATAAGGTTTATAAAGTTATGGCCTCCAGTGGGGTACTATATTAACGGCAGCGTAAGCTGCCGTTTTGATTTTGTCCGAAGGACGTTTTGTACATAAACCCAACACGGGAAGATTCCCGTGTTGTAGTTACGAATAACGGAATGTTTAACAATAAATAGAGAATCTGTTTCATTATTCAAGTCTGTTTTTGATAATCCACACAGAAATAGAAAAAACGCATATGGCTGATACACTGTAATAAGCACTGATTGTTGAATAAAATCTTTCATCTTTGTACTGCTAAGTGGGCAGAACGTCATCTTGGCAAAATTCATTTAAAAGCGTGTGTATCGATGAAACAGAATTATAGATAGTACCCGGAATCGCGCTTGACGCCCCGTGCGTCGGGTGCGGTTTCGTGTAATACACGCCGGTAAACTCTATTTATTAATATTAAAACTATTGACAATGAACAAACGTGAATTAATCGAGAAGGTCGCGGAGAAAAACGGGACAAGCAAAGTGGAAGCCGCTAAGGCTGTAAACGCGGTAATCGGGACAATGGCGGAATCTTTGAAGAACGGGGAGAAGATTTCTTTGTTGGAACTGGGTTCTTTCTCTATCAGGGAACGCAAAGCCCGTAACGGTTACAACCCGAACAGCAAGCAAAACATGACCATTCCCGCGAAAAAAGTGGTTAAATTCTCCATCGGTAAATACTTTTTTGACTAAGGAGCGGCACCCCGATGAAAAATGCCGTGGTAGATGAACTGATCAGCACGATGCGCGAGATTACCCCGAAAGAGAATAATCTCGCCAACATCCTCATGGAGGTATTGTGCATGAGTAAGGAGGCAATTTACCGGAGATTAAGGGGGGAGGTTGCTTTCACGTTCAGCGAAGTGGCGATCATCGCCAGCCAGATGGGCATATCGTTAGACAAGATTGTCGGTAACAGTATGTCCAGCGGGGCGATGTTCGACCTGAACGTGTTGCACTCCGTGGAGCCGATGGAAAATTATCACGAGATACTGGCCCGTTACCATAAATTATTCAGGTACGTCAAGGCGGATCCAACGACAGAGGTGATAACCGCGTCGAATACCATTCCTTATACATTTTACGCCCCTTACGAGAATTTGTCCAAATTCCGGATTAGCAGGTGGCTATACCAGAACGAGAAACTGAGAACGCCCGCCTCGCTCGCCGACGTGGTGATTTCGGAGAAATTGGCGAAAACGCGGAAAGAACTCATGGAAAGTTTAAGACAGGTGCACAAGACTTGTTTTATCCTCGACGAGTGTGTATTCAGTTCTTTCGTGAAGGAAATAAAGTATTTCGCCGAGCTGGGTCTCGTGTCCGCGACCGATGTCGCGAACATGAAGAAAGAGTTGCATCAACTTCTGCGCGAGCTGGAATTATTGTCGGAAAAAGGAGCCTTCCATAACGGCAACCTTCTGTCAATTTACCTCTCGAACGTTGATTTTGAAGCCACGTACAGTTACGTCGAGAAAACCGGTTTCCAGATTTGTTTCCTGCGAGTGTATTCCATCAACTCGATGGACTCGCGCGACGGGAAGGTATGTGATTACCAGAAAAAATGGATTCATTCGTTGAAAAGACATTCGACTCTCGTTTCACAAAGCGGTGAGATACAGCGGATGAATTTCTTTAACGACCAAAGGAAAATTATAGATACATTATAAGTGCGCGTGTGATTTTTTTAAGGTCGAGGCCGTTCCGGGAAGACGCGGGGCGGCCTCTTTTATTCACGATACCCCTCGCGGGGAACGGCACTAGCATCTCATGTAATAACTGCCCGCGTACGCGCTCTTGTCCGCCCGCCCGAAGAAGGGGTAGAGGTGGAGCACGCCGCCGTCGGGCTGGTCGAGGGGCGGGATGTCAAACTCCGCGCGTTGCTCGCCGCGGGTGGCGCCCGTCGCCGGGACGAGAAGCGGGGAGCGGGGATATCCCCCGTGGAAATAGCCCACGAACAGTAGGTCCCCGGCGGCGGCGGCGGGTTGGTCGCGGTCGTCCTCCCACTCGAGGGTAACGTGCCAGCCGTCACGCCGGACGGTGAAATTATCCGGAAGCTCGAGAATCCCGTGGCTGAAACGGTAAGAGTTGAAATAGCGCACGCCCTCGTCGGGGACGTACGCCGCCTTGTTCAGGTGGCGGTGCAGCGCCCATGACGATTGCCCGGGTTTCGTCTTCGGTGCCACCACCCAGATTAGCAAGTGCCCGTGCGCGAGGAAATAAGCCTTCGTCATCGCTTGGGCTTCCGAGAACACGGAGCTCGATTTCTCCTGAGCGGGGCTGCGTAGGGGCAGTTCCTTGCCGTTCTCGTCCTTCCGGGGAGCGCGTTTCTCGTTCTTCGACGTGCGGCAAATAAGTTGCCCGTTGCGCCAGTAATAAGTTATCCCGTTCACGCGCCAGCATTTACGGGAACCGTCCATCGGTGGAAAATTCAAGTCCATAACCTTCGATTTTAATTCAACTACATTCTGAGCCGGTTGTAAGCGACTACCAATCTTCGTGTAAAACTACTAAATTTTTTTTAATTAAACAATACTTCCACGGTATTTATTCGAACTCTGCTCGAATAAGTACCGAATAACTACCGAATAAGTACCGAATAACTCCGCCGTTTCCTCGCCGACTGCTCCTCGTTTCCCGTGGGCTTGTTGCCCTGTTCGCGTATCCCTCGTGTTATATTGTTAAAATAAATTAAAATAAAATTCGTTTTTTCTTGATTTTCTTTTTCTTATACCGTAACTTTGTTGACGATAATGATGCCGTGTGGCGGCATTTTGAAACATTAACCTTTAAAAACGTACAAACTATGGCAGACGCTAAAATGAATCTATGCAAGAGTATTTCCGGGCAAGTGGGACCCAACCTGTTCTCGAAGAAACCTAACGGCGGCGTGACCGTCAAATCGATGCCCGCGTGGAACGGGTCGTTAAAAGAAGACGTGATGCGTCAGGACGCGTGTTTCGGCGCGCTGGGGCGCTTGGCGTCACCGATGAAACGGGTGTTGCGCGTGAGTTGCCCGCCGGACAACAAGGGCGTGAAGTGCAACGCGAAATTCTTGAAAATCAACAAGTCGGATATCGTGACGGCGACGCGGAGGTATCCCGAACGGGAGTTCAACCCGAAGGCGAAACCCGAGGAGGTGTTCGAAACGGTGGTCGACTTCTCCCGCCTGCTCGTGTCCTATGGCAGGCTATTGAAGGGAAAGGTGACGGTAACGCTCGACAGGGCGGCGCGGAAACTGCAATTCAACCAAGAGGCTAACGTGGTTGACGGGGCGGATTGTTACGCGGACGACAAGGCGTACGCGGTCGTGTTCGACACGACGAACGAGTATTGCCTCCTCGTGACGCTACGCGAGCGTGGCGAGTCCGGTAGCACGTCGACGGCACTGGACGAGGAGTACGACCTCGACAATCTCGCCATTTACACCTTCATGACCACCCGTTCCGGGAAACAAACCTCAACGTCACAGTACCTGACCCCGGGTGAGGAGTGAGAGAGGAGGGGCGCGTGCGCGCCCCCCTAGTTCATAAAGTTTGTAAAGTTCATAAAGTTTATAAGGTTTACAAGGCGTCCTTCGGACCATGTCTAACGGCAGCCCGGGCTGCCGTGGATAAAGTTCCTCGCGTCCGTGCAACTTTATAAACTTTATGAACCTTATGAACTTTATAAACTAAATCGTATCTTCGCGTATCAATCGATCGAAACCATGAAAAATTATACACGGAATATTGTCATCGGGTTATGCGTCGCGTTGGCGGCGTGTTCTTTTTCACGCGGGAAAAAAGCGGAACAAGGCGCGGCGCGGATGCAGGCATTCCGGCTGCCGGAGATACCTTCCATATACACGGACGAGAGGGAACAGGTGAAATACCTTGTTGCACGTTACTGGGAGCATTTCGATTTCGCCGACACCTCGTTGATCCGTCGTCCGGAAATAACGGAACAGGCGTTCGCCAACTACCTGCAATTGTTTCCCCGGGTGCCTTACGCGGACGTGGAACGGGCGATAGCGTCGATGCTCGACCGGGCGATGGATGCCGATTCGGTGATGTTCGCCCATTTCACTTCCCTGTACGAGAAATACTTGTATGACCCCAATTCGCCCATGTTGAGCGAGGAATTTTACATTCCCGTGTTGCGGTATATCGTCGCGTCGCCGCGGGTGGGGGAGGTCGACAAGCTGCGACCGGCGTTCCGGCTTGAAATGGCGTTGAAGAACCGACCGGGAAGTGCGGCTACCGATTTCGTTTACACCTTGCCGTCGGGCAAGAGAGAAAAGTTGTCGGACATCCGAGCCGATTACACGATTCTATTCTTCAACAATCCCGATTGCGACGCTTGCCGGGCGATCAAAGCGGAGTTCGAGGCCGCCGATTTCGTGAATTTCCTGTTGAGAGAGAAACGGGGGGAATCGCGGCGGCTGGTATTTCTTTCCGTGTACCCCGACCCCGACGTTGAAGCGTGGCGCCGGCACTTGAAAGAGCAACCGAAGTCATGGGTGTGCGCTTACGACGACGGGCAGGTGATCAAGGAACAACGCTTGTACGACCTGCGGGCAATCCCGACATTCTACCTGCTGGACAGGGATAAAAAGATTATCTTTAAAGATGTCCCGTTCCGGGTAATCGCGTCCTTTCTGGAACAATGATTTGCCTTCGGCGAGTTGCAAGTTGCAGGTTTCATTCACCTTCGGCGAGTTGCAGGTTATTTTTCCCGCGTATTATTTACAGTTTTTTGGGAAAAAACTTGTAACTTGCCGAAGGCAAATGTAACCTGTAACTTGTAACTGTAACTTATGGCGATAGTATCACATAAAGAGTTTAAAGCATTTTTCGAGACATTCTTTCTACCGGTATATACCTTGATGCAGCGATACACGGGGGAAACGGAATTATCCCGCGATTTCACGCAGGAGGCGTTCACGCGGGTGTTCGAGCACCGGGAGGAATTCGCGACGGATGAAAATGCCAAGGCTTTCGTGTACACGGTTGCCCGCCGTATCTACCTCGATCATTGCAAGCACCGGAAGATCGAGGAGCAATACTCCGCCCACCTGAACGAGAACGAGGCGGAGGATTATGATTTCCTGAAAGAGGTTACCCGGCAGGAAACGTACCGGGTATTGTACGAGGCGATAGACAAGTTGCCGGCACAATCCCGTGCGGTAATCTTGTTGAACTTGAAAGGGAATAATAACACGGAAGTCGCGGCGGAGTTGCGTGTATCCGTGAACACGGTGAAGTCATTGAAAAAGAGTGCTTACGTGAAGTTGCGTGAATTACTTTCCAAGGATATTTTAATGATTCTTTTCATCCTGCTTGAAAAATAATCATCTCCACTCACCCACTTTTTCCTCTCGATCGTCTTCTATATAAACCGTAAACCAGAATAGATGACAGATTTATTGAAAAAACGTTTTGATGTAGCCCGTTGGATAGCCAAGGAGATCGCCGGGACGCTGGAAGGGGAGGAACGTGCTTCGCTGGAACGGTGGCGGGGAGAATCACCCTTGCACGAGAGCGAGTACGGGGAAACGAGGGCGTATCTCTTGTCACGGGAAGCGCCGACGCGGGCGGAACGGCAAATGGTGAAGGACGAGTGGCGGAAGTTTGAACGGGCACGTCACGGGAAGCGTTTTACCCGGCGCGCGGTGGCGAGATACGCGGCGTTGTTTATGTTGCCCTTGTGCGTGGCGGGGTACTTGTGGTACGCCGCTCCCGGGAGAAACGGGCTTCCGGCGGCGGATGGCACGGGGATCGTCCCGGGTGGGGGAAAAGCCGTGCTGATACTTGCCAACGGGCAATCCGTGGAGTTGAAAGATGAAAAAGGGCTTCTGGTAGACACAACGGGGCGCGTGGTGGTACCCGCCGGGGAGCGGGGCGTGTACCGGCAAATCGCCGCGCGCGCGGATTCCTTGGCGGAAGAGAAGTACAACACGCTGGTCGTTCCCCGCGGCGGGGAGTTTTTCATGGAATTGCCGGACGGTACGCGGGTTTGGCTGAACTCGGAATCCAAATTATATTTCCCTTTACGTTTCAAGGGCGCGCGGCGGGACGTGAAGCTCGAGGGGGAGGGCTATTTCGAGGTCATGCCCGACTCGACAGCCCCGTTCCACGTGTTCGCCAACGGCGCGGACTTGCGCGTGCTGGGAACGAGTTTCAACGTGACCGCTTACCGGGGACGGACGATAGCCACGCTGGTGGAAGGACGGGTGTGCCTGACCCACGGCGGGGAATCCGTGTTGATGCTGCCCGGCGTGCAGGCGGAAGTGCTCCCGGGAAGCGGCGGGATACGGACACGGGAAGTGAACGTGAAGGAGTTCGTCCTGTGGAAAGACGGTATATTCTATTTCGAGGGGGCGGATCTGGCGACAATCATGGAACGTTTGGCGCGGTGGTATGACGTGAACGTGAACTTTGACGACGAAGAACTCGGGAAATTACGGTTCTCGGTCGAGATGAAACGGTATGAACATATTCAGGATTTATTGACGAAAATTGAAAAGACACGGAAAGTAAGGTTCCGGATCGAGGGAAGAGAAATTCGCGTGGGGGAGTACAGGGAACCGGGTAGCTGAAACACGTGATTCCGGCAAGGTAATTTCACTATAAATGGTGATTTGCGCGTATCGGGAGAGAGAGTACTTTTGCCGGAAACATGAAAGTGAAAAAATAGTAAATCAAGTTAGCTTATTGAAAAAGTAAGCAGGCAATGTTTGCCCCATTGCCCGCTCGCTAAGCTCATCATTGAATTTAATGTGAAACCTAAAAACAAAAGTATGAAAAAAAATGACACGCGAAGCAGTTCCAGTAGGGAAAAGCTGTGGAGGAAGTTATTACTTGTTAAGTTTTTATGCCTGTGTATGCTGGTGCAGAACCTCGCGTTCTCGGCGGTGTACTCGCAGGAGGTGAAACTGACATTGAAGGCAGAGAACAAGAATCTCACGGATATCTTGACGGAGATTCGGGAGAATAGCCGCTACACGTTCGTGTACAACTTGGATGATTTGCAGGGTATCCGCGTGAAATCGTTGGACGTGAAAGACGCCACGCTCGAGGAGGTGCTGGACAAATGCTTGAAAGGCACCGGGTTCTCCTACGAGATAGAAGACGACGTCGTGATCATACGTCCCGAACGTCCCGCGCGGGACGAGGTGAAAAAAGTGGTATTGAAAGGGGTGGTGATGACGACGGATTCCGTGCCTATCCCCGGTGCTACCGTGATTTTGCGGGGGACTTACGCGGGTGTGATATCGGATATCAACGGGAAGTTCGAGATGGCGATCCCGGCGCGGAAAGATATCGTGCTGCTCGTTTCTTTCGTGGGTATGGAAACGCGGGAGGTGAAAGTGTCCGACGTGACGAAGACACTCACGGTCGTGATGAAAGAAAAGGTCGACCAGCTGGACGAAGTCGTGGTCACGGGTTACGGGCAGACGACGAAACGCAATTCCCCGGGTTCTTTCGGTACGGTGGCCGCCGAGGTTTTCGAGAATAAAGCCATTCCCACGGTGGATATGCTTTTGCAGGGGCAGATAGCCGGGGTGAGTGTTGTCGCTGTTTCCGGAAGACCGGGTGAAGCGGCGAAAATACGGATCCGGGGAACGAACACGATTAGCGGGGACGCCGAGCCCTTGTGGGTAGTGGACGGTGTGCCTCTTCAGCAGGATATCCCGGAAATATCGACGGGGCAGATCAAGTCGGGGAATCTGAACGAGATTTTCGTGACGGGGGTAGCGGGGATTAACCCGAACGATATAGAGAGCGTGACGATATTGAAAGATGCTTCCGCCGCCGCCATTTACGGGTCGAGAGCCGCGGGTGGTGTTATAGTGGTCACGACTAAAAAAGGAAAGGCGGGAAAAATGAAAGTGAATTATAGTGCCACGTTTTCCGTGGGGTTGAAACCGCAACGTGATCCGAAGTTGATGAATTCACGGGAGAAACTGGCGTGGGAGCGGGAGTTGTGGGACGAGTTTTCGGCCGCTCCTTTCGAGCATAATAAGACGGAAAAGCCGTTGAAGCATTACCCGGTAGTGGGAATTGTCGGTATGCTCCGGGCGGAAAAACTCGGGCGGGATGATAAGTTGTGGCTGGAAGACGGGTTCGAACCCATGAGTACCGCGGAACAGGATGCCTATATCGAGGAATTGGGCAAACGCACCACGAATTGGTTTGACGTGATATTCCGAAATTCCTTCTCGATGAATCATAATCTCTCTTTTTCAGGGGGATCGGACCGGAACACGTATTACGTGTCACTGGGTGTCGCTGACCAGAACGGGTTGGTGAAGGAAACGGATTACGAGAGGTATAACGTTAATGCCAAGATTAACACGAACGCGACGGAACGCTTGAACATGATGTTCGGGATTGATCTCTCGAAACAGAAGTCAAAGAGTTACTCGACCGTTATAAACCCGTTCGAGTACGCTTATTTCGCGAATCCTTACGAGAAGGTGTATAACGAGGACGGGAGTTATCGTCCCGACCGCACGTATTTCAACTTGCAATCAATTAACGAGGGAAATGCCAATATCGTGATATTGCCTACCAACGGTTTCAATATCATGCGGGAGCTGAAAGAAACATCAAGTACGGCGGATAACGCGAACGCGCGGGTGCAGATGAATCTGACTTACGATTTGTTGAGTTATTTGAGGTTTTCCGGGTTGGCTTCCTATACCTATTTTCACAATAAAGTGGAGGACACGAGGGGGCGGGACACGTACGCGGCATTTTTAGACCGCTTGTATTTTGATGAATATAATGACGAGTGGACGCCTTACGGGACAATCACGCAGACATCCACGAACGGTTCCAGCTACAACGTGCGGGGACAGTTGGAATACAAGAATACGTTTGCCTTGGAGCATTATTTGAGTCTGGTAGGGGGAGCGGAATTGCGGGGGGATAAAAATCAACGGACTTACTTCAAGCGTTTCGGGTATGACGAGGTGACAGGTTACTCGGCGATGCCGCTTCCGCCCGAACCATCCGTCACGGACGTGGGCAAATACGCCGACCTGTTTGACCAGTTGGCGGGGGAAACCACGACTGAAAACAGGTTCGCTTCATTTTACGCTTCGCTGGATTATAATTATTTACAACGTTATTTGTTCAGTTTTACATTCCGGACGGATGGTTCCAACAATTTTGGTAGCGACGAACAATTCAACCCCACGTGGTCGTTAGGTTTGGGATGGCATCTGGACCGGGAACGCTTCATGAGTTCGTTGTTGCCGGTCGTGAACCGGTTGAGCCTGCGGGCTTCCATGGGGTACACCGGGAATATCGTGAAATCGGTGAACAAGGAGCTGGTGTTGAGATATACCACGACTTACTGGAACGGGTTGCGGACGGGGTCGGTGAGTTCGGCTCCTAACCCGAACGTGCGTTGGGAGAAAACGAAAGACATGAAAGTCGCGTTGGATTTCGGTTTGTTCGACGAGCGGGTAAGCGGGTTGGTCGAAGCGTATTACCGCGTGAGTTCGGATGTGGTGTCGACGGTGGACGTGTTGTCGAGCACGGGTTTTTCCGGGCAGCCCTATAATACTTCCGAGATAAAGAATAAAGGCGTGGAGGGAACCTTGAACGTGAAGGTTTTGAACGGTAAGGATTTTAAACTTGACGTGGGGGGAAATATCGCTTGGAACCGGAACATATTGTCGAAATACAGCCGGAAACGGGTGATTGGTAACGGTAGGTACGAGGGATTCCCGCTGGAATCCGTTTTCGCGGGACGTTATATAAAGATAGACGAGAGGGACGGGGTTTATACCTTCGAGTTAAGACCTGACGCGCAAATTTACACGGGTACGGATTTGCAGTCGAAGGATAATTATCGTTTCTATCTCGGGACCTCGGTGGCGCCTGTCACCGGTGGATTCAACGTGAATTTCTCGTATCGCGGCTTGAGATTGAACGTGGGAGGGGTGGTTTCTTCCGGCGCGAAGATATTGAACACGGTTACTTCGCCCGCCGGTTACAGGAGCGTGACTTCTTTAGCCACGGGCGAGAAACCGCAGACCACGTACAGCGATTTGTATCGCAATCACTTGAACGTGGAGAAGTCCGTGACCAACCGCTGGACGGAAGAGAGGCGCACCGGCGTGAAGTATCCCAGAATTATTGATTATCTGGCTGAGGAGCGGTTGTTGTTGGACCAGTATAATGTGCACGACACGGAAATCACGCAAGGGGCGTACCTTGAAAACGTGTCTTTCCTGCGGGTAAAGAATATATCGTTGTATTATAATTTGCCGGAGCGGTTGTTGCATCCGCTTGGGTTGAAATCGGTAGTCTTTTCCTTCACGATGAATAATTTTATCACGTTCACGAATTATTCGGGTATTGACCCGGAAACGCCGGGAACAACTTACCCCTTGACGCGTTCGGTTACCTTCGGGCTGAATGTAGGATTCTAGTAATGTATTAAATTGAATGAATATGAGAAGATTTGGTTTATATATCATGGTTTTGCTCTTGATTGGACAAACGTCCTGCTCGCGTTATCTGGACGTGAAAGACAAGAGTGAAGTAGTACCGAAAACTGCCGAGGAGTTTTCCGCTATATTGCACACGCGTTTGAATAATATCGAGCAGGCGAGCGAGTATGCTTTCTTCGGGGCGTACCTGAACACGTTGCCTTTCGAGTTCTACACGGATAATATGGACGCGAACCTGACGATTTCGGAGAGGGATATTCCCGAGTACGTGGGAAGTGACATCAATAGTCTTTCCGGTAAGTTCGGCTCGTTGTACGAGGTGATAAAGGATTGTAATATCGTGCTGCACGAGTTGAAAGAACGGGACACGGAGTTCGGGAAAAAGCTTTTGGCCACGGCTTACACGATGCGTGCCGTTTGTTATTATAACCTGATGCGTAATTTCTGTGAACCGTATGATAAAACAAGGGCAGGGGAGCAATTGGGGGTGCCTCTGGTGGATAAGTTCGACATGGAGGGGAAGCCTGACCGTGCAAGTTTGAAAGCGACAGCGGATTTTATTATTCATGATTTGAAAGAAGCCTTGAAACTCAACCAGACGGACAAACAGTATCTTTTCTACGCCGATGTCACTAACGCGTATCTGGCGAGGACGTATTTTTGGACGCAGGAGTGGGACTTGGCGGCAAGCACGGCAAAAGAGGTGTTGGATGCTTACCCGTTGATTCGCGGGGATGCTTATAGAGAGATGCTCCAGAGTGAAGTGGAACGGAAAGGGAATGAATTGATTCGTAGCGGAACAAAACAGAGTGAAGCGTACACTCGTTTGTACATGCAACGGTCGAAACAACGTCCGGTTTCGTTGGACTTGGTGAAGTTGTTCACGGAGAAAGAGCGGGATATTCGTTATACTTTCTTTTTTGACGAGCAATTCTTGAATACCAAGATGTTGAAGACTTCCGTGCGGGCTGCCGAGATGTGTTTGATTATGGCAGAGAGTTACGCGCACGCCGGGGACGAAACGAACGCCTTGCGGTACTTGAATCATTTGCGGGAGAATCGGATCAGTGATTATGTCCCGTACACGGCGCAGAATCTTCCTGAAGTGAATACTGACGCTTTAGTCAAGGTCGATGCCACGGGTAAAGCGTTGACTCCCTTGATGTCCGCGATATTGAACGAACGGCGCAAGGAATTGTACTTGGAATTTGATCGATGGTACGAGTTGAAGCGTAACGGAAGTCCTGTCATGTGGTGGGGACTTAGTGGGGTGAAGTACGAAACGGCAAAGTTTATGTATTTGTTCCCGATCCCGAAAACCGATATCGCTTTGAACTCGGGATTAATCCAGAATCCCGGGTACGAGGGACTGTAATAATAACATTTAATATAGAATGACATGAAAGCGTTAAAATATATCATAGGAATAATGGTTCTAGTATTATCGGGATGTGACGATGTGGATGATATGCCGCCCCGTCTGGCGGACATTTCCACCACGTTTATTATGCCTGCCTTGCCTCGTTTGACAAACGCGGAAAGGGCTGTTATTCAAGAGAGAAGAGATGCTTATAATGAAGCGTTGGAAGAAAATTGAAGTTCCACGAATAAAGAATAGAGTTATGCGAAAGATTTTATTTGTTTTTTCGTTGCTGGTGAGTTTGAGCCTCCTGTGGGCTTGCTCGGATGATGATGATAAGGGACCCACGTTGAGTTTCGGGCGTCCCATATATATACTGAAAGCTGTTGATTCTTTGGCAGTGGAGGTAATGGTATCGGAACCGGTAACGGAAGTGGTGAGAGTTCCTTTCACGGTAGAAGGATCTGCCGTGGAAGGTGAAGATTACACGTTGTCGGCAAGGGAATTTACAATCCAACCGGGTCAGATGATTGATACGATTCACGTGAAGCCGAAAGATAACGTGATAGGACGGCGTGAAATTCGCTTGAGTTTACAGGAAGTGCCGGGATATCGCTTGTGGAACAATCGTTGGGCGATGATTCCCGTGGAAAAGAAGGATTTGTTCACCGGCTCATTTACCCAGACTTCCATGGATTTGAAGAATGAGATCGTCGTGTCCGCCGGAATGAAAGTGGCAGGGGAAGATTACATGTACAAGCGGGAAGAGTTGCGCGTACCTTTCGAGATAGATCCTGAATCCACGGCAGTGGAAGGAGAGCATTACGAGATCGTGGGCGGCGGACGTGAGTTGTACATGGGAGTAATGAAGGCCACGGCTGACGTGACCGTGCGTTTCCTCAAGAAAGAGGAGGGGAAAGATAAAGTGATCCTTCGGTTAGTGGAAGAAGGTCGTTTCGAGGCGGGTACGAACGGTTTCGTGGTCATAAACGTGAACGGACCGACGCGTTACGAGGAATTTGTAGGGACATGGATTTCTCCTAATTTGATAAGTGTTGACTTTATCAAGAGTATGGTTTGGGGACACCCGAACGATTGCGATAATCTGCCATTGAATAATCCCGCCACGGACAAGATCGTGTTTGGTGCGGCGAATACCTTAAACGTGGATGGCGTGTATGGTGATTTGGCAAAATACTTGCGGAATTGTGACGTAATCTATAAGGGGGAAGAGCCCGAACAGTTATGGGATCAGGATGCTTACGGGATAAAACGGGATGTCGTGACGCTGGAGTTAAGTAAAGCGAACGTGAACTATTCCGCCGCTAACGTGACGGAACGCCCGGCGATTATTTTGGTGCGTTTGTTGAGCAAAGGGAAAGTCTTGGAATTTCGGGTTGTGGATTACGAACCGACTGATTTCTTGACGGGAACTTATAAAGACCAGATGAACCCGGGATGGGGCGATCCGCCACAGTACCCGATGAGGGAATTGTACCCGCTGGTATTCCGTTTCACGAAGGTGGAATAAGAGAGAAGATTTTTCAATGTCTTACTATAAAAATGAAAAGTATGAAAAAATGGATGTTAGTATTGCTGGTAGGGCTTCTGGTGTTACCATGCACGCGGGAAACGTACGCTTCCGGTCGTAAGAAAAAAGGTAAAACGACGGAGGTCAAAGCACCGGAGAAAAAGAGTGCTTATGACAAATTGTTCAAAAAGAAGTCGTGTGAAACCGTGAAGAGTAATTTTATCACGCTTCACAAGGTGGACGGCAAATTGTATTTCGAGATTCCGACGAAGTATCTCGGGCGGGAAATGTTGCTGGCTTCCACGTTGACGTCGACTTCCAGTAACGATTTCTGTGACGTGGGATACAAGCAGAATGATCCGCTGCATATCAGGTTCACGAAGATCGACAGTACGATCTATCTCAACGAGGTGAATGCTTACGTGACGTCGAACCCGAATGAGCCGTCTTTGCGCAAGGCGATAGATAAGAATTTCATGGATGCAATTCTCTATTCTTACAAGATAGCTGCCTATAATGGTGACAGTACGGCAGTCGTGATTGACGTGACCCCGATGTTTACCACGGATATGAAGGAGTTTGCTTTCCTGCCGACTTCTATCATGGGATTGATTCAAGTGGTGACCAGTTTCAATAAAGACGGGTCAGCCTTGGGAGAAATCAAGGCGTTTGATGATAACCTGACGGTGAAGTCCATGCTGTCCTATAAAATGTCGTTGAAGTTCATGGCTTTCTCGATATTGGACAATATGCCATTGACGGCAACCGTAACCCGTTCGTTACTTTTATTGCCGGAGGAGAAAATGCGTCCTCGTATTTCTGACTCCCGCGTGGGGATATTCGTGACGAGTAAACAACACGTTTCCACGGAGAAAGACGGTATACAAAACTACACGCTTGCCAATCGTTGGCGTTTGGAACCGAAAGATGTTGCCGCTTACAGAAGGGGGGAACTGGTGGAGCCGGTGAAACCTATCGTGTTCTATATTGATGATGCCTTCCCGGAATTGTGGAAACAGCCGATCAAGGAAGGTACTTTGCGTTGGAATGCCGCTTTCGAGAAGATCGGTTTCAAGAATGCCGTGCAGGTACGTGATTTCCCGGCTGATGATCCGGAGTTCGATCCGGATAACCTGAAGTACTCCTGTATCCGCTATTTGCCTTCCTCGACCGCTAACGCGATGGGTCCCTCTTGGGTAGACCCGACAACCGGGGAGATTATCAACGCTTCCGTGTTGGTTTACAATGACGTGATTCGTCTGATTAATAACTGGCGTTTCGTGCAGACGGCACAAATCGACCCTTCGGTACGGGCAAAGAAGATGCCGGATGATATCGTGAAGGAGTCTATCGCTTACGTGGTGGCTCACGAGGTGGGACACTGTCTGGGGTTCATGCACAATATGGCGGCATCGGCTTCTTACGCGGTGGATTCTTTGCGTTCCGCTTCTTTCACGAATACTTACGGGACTACGCCCTGTATCATGGACTACGCCCGTTTCAATTACGTGGCGCAACCGGGCGACAAGGGAGTGCGTCTGACTCCGCCCGACTTGGGAATTTACGATTATTTCCTCGTGAAGTGGAGTTATCAGCCTTTATTGGATGCCGGGAACGAGTGGGACGAGCAAGCAACCTTGGAAGGTTGGGTGGACGAGAAAGCGGGTGATCCCCGTTATCGTTACGGTAGACAGCAGATCTATTCCCGCTATGACCCGAGTGCCATTGAGGAAGATTTGGGTGACGACCCGATGAAAGCCGGAGAATACGGTATCAAGAACTTGAAATATATTCTTGCCAACATGAATGATTGGGTAACCGACGATACCGATTTCACTCATCGCGAACAATTGTACAAGCAAATCGCGAATCAATATTACCGTTATCTTATGAACGTGATGTACAACGTGGGAGGGATTTACTTGACGGAAGTGAAAGACGGTATGCGAGGACAACGTCACGTGTCCGTGCCGAAGAACGTGCAAAAGGCTTCGCTGGCGTGGATATTGAAGGAGTTCAAATCTGCCGATTGGCTAAATAACAAGGAGTTGACGAAGAATTTCAGCATGGCTGTCGATATGACGCCCGTGTTGCAAAAGAGGCTTCTGGATCAGTTGGAACGCCTGACCGGAAATATACTTTTGTCCGCTCATTTGTCATCGAATCCTTACACGGTGCAGGAATACTTGACAGATTTGTATAACGGGGCTTTCGACAGCACGATCAAGGGACGGAAATTGACGGAAGGTGACAAGATGTTGCAACGTTTTATCGTGGATGTATCCAGCAGCGCATTTAAAGATGCCGGAGGCGGTGCATTACGGATGTTGACGGATGCGGCTTATGTGCCTTCGGTGGAGGAGATTGCCGCTTACGGGTTGGATGAAAGCGGGTTTATTCACAAGTATATAGATCAATTCCGTCAGTTGGAAGAAGAACACGGGGTTGGCTACGTGGCACGGCAAATGACTCTGAACGAGTTCGGCTACGGTTATGGTTTCCAAAGGCGGGTCACGGTCGGTGAGATTGATAATTCACAGACCTACATACAGGATATGGCGTTGAAAGCACAGCGTTTGTTGTCTTCTAAAGTTGCCGGGGCAACGGGCGACACGAAAGTGCATTATCAATCCATGTTGATGAAGTTGAATAAAGCATTGAAGGATAGTAAATAACCCTAAGTTTGTACTACTGGATGATGGAGCGAGGCTGTCCGGAATTACCCGGCAGCCTTGTCTTTTTTTAATTACTTCAAGTTCTCGTAAAAGAAGCGCCACAACGTGTCGTTCAATGGCGGGGGAGCGGTGACGGTCACCATCTCTTGCTTTACCGGGTGCATGAACGTGATGGAACGGGCATGAAGGCTGATACCTCCTCCCTCGTTGGAACGGGGGAAACCGTATTTCAAGTCGCCTTTGATGGGGCATCCGATCTTTGCCAATTGGCAACGGATCTGGTGATGACGTCCCGTGCACAGCTTTACTTCCAACAGGTAATAACGTTGTCCGGCTCCCAGCAGGGTATATTCCAGAATAGCTTCTTTCGCTCCACTCTTGGGTTTGTTGTAAGCGTATGATTTATTCTTCTCGGGATCACGCGTCAGGTAGTGAGTCAATCGGGCATGGTCTTCGTCGGGAAGATTCCCCACGATAGCCCAATAGATTTTGGTGATTTCCTGATCGTGTTCTTGAAACATCTTGTTCAGACGAACCAATGCTTTGCTGGTTTTGGCGAATAATACGACACCGCTCACCGGGCGATCCACGCGGTGGGGAATACCCAAGTACACATCACCGGGCTTGTTGTATTTCTCCTTGATGTAGGCTTTTACCCGTTCGCTTAGCGGCTCATCACCCGTTTTATCTTCCTGCACGATATCCGATACCCGCTTGTTCACGGCTATGATGTGATTGTCTTCGTATAAAATCTCCAAATCCCTCATGTTATTTTAAATTTTAGATTTTAAATTTTAGATTGAACTCTCCAATTTTAGATTTTAAATTGAATTCTCAAATCCCTGAATCCTACAATTTAAAATCTAAAATCATTCAATCTAAAATTCTAATATTGTTCTCTCTCGTTCGGGAAGTTGCGGCTCTTCACGTCGTTGATGTAGTTGCTGACAGCTCCCGTCATTTCCGCGTACAAGTTGTGATAGCGGCGCAGGAACCGGGGTGAAAATTCCTGATTGATTCCCAGCATGTCGTGAATCACGAGTACTTGACCGTCCACGCCGCCGCCGGCACCGATACCGATAATGGGTATACTTACTTCTTGTGCCACTTGCGCGGCTAGTTTTGCCGGAATCTTCTCCAGAACGATGCCGAAGCAACCGGCTTCTTCCAAAGCGTGGGCGTCTTCGATCAGTTTCTTGGCTTCTTCCTCTTCCTGTGCCCGTACAACGTAAGTACCGAATTTATGGATACTTTGCGGGGTAAGCCCGAGGTGTCCCATGACAGGGATTCCGGCAGAGAGAATGCGTGAAACCGATTCGAGGATTTCTTTTCCGCCTTCCAGTTTCACGGCGTCGGCGCTTGTTTCTTTCATGATGCGGATAGCCGAGCAAAGGGCTTCCTTGCTGTTCCCTTGGTAACTGCCGAAAGGCAAATCCACGACAACCAAGGCGCGTTCCACGCCCCGAACCACGGAAGCACCGTGATATATCATCTGGTCGAGCGTAATCGGCAGGGTGGTTTCGTGTCCTGCCATAACGTTGGACGCGGAGTCACCCACGAGTATAACATCTATTCCGGCATTGTCGATAATCTTTGCCATGGAATAGTCATAAGCGGTAAGCATACTTATTTTTTCACCCTTCAGTTTCATTTCCGACAACACGTGGGTGGTTACTCTTTTTACTTTCTTTTGAACAGACATAGTACTGATTTTTTACGAGCCGGTGAACGGATCACTTGGACTCAGGTTCTTTAAATGTTCCGATAAGTGTTTGTGAACCGGTCACTTTTTGTCCCAGTTTCACGTCTATTTTAGTCCCTAGCGGCAAGTATAGGTCAACACGGGAACCGAATTTGATGAATCCGGCGTGTTCGTCTTGACGTGCTTCTCCGCCCACGGGAGCGTAAGATACGATACGTTTTGCCATAGCCCCGGCGATTTGGCGCATGACGATGTCCCGCCCGTCACGGGCTTCTATGGCGATAGTGGTTCTTTCATTCTCCGTGGAGGACTTGGGCAGGTAGGCTGCCATGTATCTTCCTTGATGGTATTTGAAATATTTGATGATTCCGTTGATAGGGAACCAATTGATGTGCACGTTAAAGATATTCATGAATATGGATACCTGTATACATTGTTTTTTCAAGTATTCCGGTTCGTATGTTTCCTCTATAACCACGATTTTCCCGTCGGCAGGGGCGAGGATAGTGATATCGTCCGGTGCGATGTGCCTATTCGGGAAACGGAAGAAGTTTACCATCAGGAGGTAGCAGATAGCACTGACAACGAGCACAGCCCTGAAAACAATGATACCGGGAGAGAAAACGTAGACAAGTACGTTGATAAAGGCGATAATTACAAATGCTTTAATTAACAGTGAATGACCTGCTTTATGTATCTTCATATTCTTTTCGTTACGTTATTAAAACAGCGGGCAAAGTTAATACATGAATTCCATATAAACAAAAATAGCGGGGATTGTAAATATGACAGCGTCGAATCTGTCGAGGATTCCCCCGTGCCCGGGCAGAATATTGCCGGAGTCCTTGATTTCAATACTACGTTTGAACATGGATTCCAGTAAGTCGCCGTAAATGGCGAATACCACCACGATGCAGGAGATGACTGCCGTGTCGAAAATGCGGTATCCCTCGATATACGGAGCCACGCACAGCCCGACAATAATGGTCATCAGCCCGCCGCCGATGGCTCCTTCCCAAGATTTCTTCGGGGATATCCGGGGAAAAAGTTTATGCTTGCCGAGTAAAGAACCGGAAAGGTAGGCAAACGTGTCGTTTACCCACACGAGCAGGAAGGGGAAAAAGATGATTTCCGGCATCCATTGTCCCGAGTTTGACATGTAAGGCAAGTATATCAATAAGGTAAAAGGCAGGCTGATGTACAGGAGGGCATAATAGGAGAACGCGATGTTCTGGAATCCGTTTCCTTTTTTGCGATAGAGCTCGCGGATAGCCATAATAAATGTCAGTATAAAGAAATAGAGGTAACCGTCTTTGTAACCGATGTAGTTATGCAGGAACCCCGCGGTGAATAGCACGCTTCCGCACACGATACAGAAAAAGAGGTTGATGTGGATGTTCATGTGTCGTGCCATACGGCCGAACTCAAGAAGTCCCAGAATGTTGATGATAAAGAACAGTACGTAAAAACAAATGGGGTGTATGAAAATACACCCTGTTAGTACCACGACAAACAGCAATCCGCTGATTGCCCTTTTTAAGAAATTACTCACGATCATTGTATGCTTTTATAACTTGCTCGGCTTTTTCCCGGTCTTCTTTGTTTACCATGACGTTGATATCGCCGAATGTTTTGTAAGAAGAATCCCGTTGATTCAGAACTACGGCAGGGATTCCCGAGTCGGTTAACACATCCTTGATTCGTTCAGCGACGAATTCTTCGGTTGTCGAGAAAACAGATACCCAATTTTCCATAACTTTCGTTTTTTAGTTTATACTGTTTTTATCCTGTCGGGAATAGCCTTCCGTTCTTATAATTCTTCGGGTTGAATGGTTTCCCCGTCTTCTGTCCAAGGACGTTTCCCGAGTATTCTTTCCAGATCATCGCTGAAGATTACCTCTCTCTCGATCAAGAGTTCGGCAACTTGGCGGTGCTGGTCTTTATGTTCACTCAATAGTTGTTTTGCCCGTTCGTACGCGGCTGAAACCATCGCTTTCACTTCTTCGTCGATAATCTCCGCCGTTTTTTCCGAGTAAGGTTTCGTGAAGTTGAAATCACTTTGTCCGGTGGAATCGTAATAACTCAACATTCCCACTTTATCGCTCATACCATAGATGGATACCATGGCATAGGCCTGTTTCGTGGCACGTTCCAAGTCGTTCTGCGCACCCGTGGATATTTCGCCGAAGACGATTTCTTCTGCGGCACGTCCGCCCAACACGGAAACCATTTGGTCGAGTAATTGGTCTTTCGTGGTGATCTGGCGTTCTTGCGGCAGATACCACGCTGCACCCAAGGCTTTGCCTCGCGGTACGATAGTCACTTTCAACAGCGGGTGAGCGTGTCGGAGCAACCACGATACGGTAGCGTGTCCCGCCTCGTGATAAGCGATGGTTTTTCTCTCGCCCGGTTTGATTACCTTGCTCCGGTTCTCGAGTCCTCCCACGATACGGTCGATGGCATCGAGAAAGTCTTGTTTTTCCACTGCCGATTTGTTTTTACGGGCGGCGATCAGTGCTGCCTCGTTCGCCACGTTGGCAATATCCGCACCCGAGAACCCGGGTGTTTGTTTCGCGAGGAAGCTGTAATCGATGTCCTCTGCAAGTTTCAACGGTTTCAAGTGTACCTTGAAAATATCTTCCCGGTCTTTCAATTCGGGGAGATCCACGTATATCTGACGGTCGAAACGTCCGGCACGCAATAGCGCACTGTCCAGAATATCCGCCCGGTTGGTGGCAGCCAGAATGATGACGCCCGAATTGGTTTCGAAGCCGTCCATTTCAGTCAACAACTGGTTCAACGTGTTCTCGCGTTCGTCGTTGGAACCCATGTTCGGGTTTTTGCCCCGGGCGCGACCGATGGCGTCGATCTCGTCGATGAATATGATACACGGGGCTTTCGATTTCGCTTGCTTGAACAAATCGCGTACGCGGGATGCCCCGACCCCGACGAACATTTCCACGAAGTCCGATCCCGACATGGAGAAGAACGGTACGTTGGCTTCTCCCGCCATGGCTTTTGCCATTAAGGTTTTTCCCGTTCCCGGGGGACCCACGAGTAAGGCTCCCTTGGGTATTTTACCTCCCAACTTCGTGTATTTATCCGGTGATTTGAGGAATGACACGATTTCTTCCACCTCCTGTTTCGCCTCGGCTAATCCTGCCACGTCTTTGAACGTGATCTTGATATTGGATTCCTTGTCAAACAGTTTGGCGTTGGATTTTCCCACGTTGAAGATACCGCCGCCACCACCGCCGCCGCCGGCGTTTTTACTCATTCGGCGCATGAAGAATACCCAAATACCTACAAATAGAGCCAAGGGCAGGATGATGGATATGATGTCTGCCCACCAGTTGTACTCGTCGCCGTAATCGACATGTATGTCCGCGGTTTCCGGGTATTCCTTTTGTGCTTCTTCCAGATTCTTTTCGAATTGCTCCAATGTCCCGAAAGGTACGTAGTATTGTGGTCCCGTACTTTTTTGATTAAATCCCTTGGAAACTAATTTATCGTGAGTTTCTATCTTTTCCGGTTTCAGGAAGATATTTGCCTTTCCCCCGTTGCGGACGATAAGAATTTCTTTCACCTCGTCCTTGGCGAGAATATTGGTTTTAAATTCCTGCCACGAGATACGTTCCGGGTTTGTCGGCATACTGAAGAATTGGTAGCCTATAAGAATGGCGGCAATAATAATATAGGTCCAGTAGCCGCCGAATCTCTGGTTCCTGTTGTTTTTCCTCCCGACCGGGGGGAAATCAAAGTTATCGTGTTTGTTGTTTTCTGCCATATCGTGTATTAATTTTCTTCTATTCTGGTTATTTCTGCATCCACCCAAAAGTCTTCGAGTTGATAATAATCTCTTTGTTCTTTTTGAAATATATGTACGACCACGTTTCCATAGTCCAGAACAACCCATTGTGCTTGTTGCTCCCCTTCCACGTGTAACGGTTTTTCCCCCGTGTATTCGTTGACTTCATCGTGAACGTAATCCGACAGGCTCGCCACGTGCGTGTTGGAAGTTCCGTGACATATTACGAAAAAACTACAGAAACAGTTTTCGATTCTTCTTAAATCAATCTTTACTATATCGACACCCTTGTTCTTATTTAATGTTTCAATTACTTGTTCAACTATTTTTTCTGCTCCACTCATTCTCTATAACTAATTTCTAATTTAAAGTACAAATATACATTTAATATTTAATCCCTTTACAAAAAGCGTACCTATTTTCCCGTTGTTTGTTATTATGACGAATTGTCAGTGGAATAGGTTTGGATTTTTAGAGGATAAATTTTATAAAAGTGAAGATGGTTAATTTTTTTATTCATTGGTAGTGTTTTTAACAAATCTTATTTATAGTTTTGCAAACCAGTGCGCCGATTTTGTCGTTTACCGAACCATGAAATAATGGGGCGGGATTGGATTGTAACGTGAAACATTATAAACTTGTAGAAAAGAATGGAAAAGTATCTGATACCGTTAGTTCCGGGGCCTGTAGCTGTCCCGCAAGAGATTTTGAAAGTTGCTGCCCGGAACTTCGGGTCCACGGATTGTGAGCCGGAATATGCGGCTTTATACCGGGAAACGGAGGGGTTGTTGCAGAAGATGATGAAAACCCGCGAACGGGTAGTGATTCAGACGGGCGAGGGGATGTTGGTTTTGTGGACGGCTTTGAAAAGTACGTTAAAGCCGGGAGATAGGGTGTTGGTGCTTTCTACCGGGTTGTTCGGCGAAGGGTTCGGTGATATGGCAAAAGCGATCGGGTGCGAGGTAATGACGTTGGATTTCGGGTATGACCGGACATTCCATGATTTTGATGCTATAGAAAAGGCTATCGTGGAGTTCAAGCCGAAAATGATCACGATGGTACAGAATGAAACCCCGAGCGGGACAACAAATCCCGTTCAGGAGATTGGGGATTTGAAAGTGAAACACGGGGTACCGTTGTTATGCGTGGATATTGTTTCCGGCTTGGGTGGTACTCCTGTCGATGTAGATGCTTGGCACGTGGATCTGGCTTTGGGCGGTTCGCAGAAATGTTTGTCTGCCCCGGCAAATATGTCTTTCCTTTCCGTGAGCGAGGATGCGTGGAACATCGTGAAAGAGGTGAATTACGCGGGTTACGAGGCTTTGTTGCCTTTCCTGACTGCCCCGGAAACGGGATATTTCCCTTACACTCCTTACTGGCAGGGGACGGCTCAGTTGCATAAGGCTTGTGAATTGATATTCGAGGAGGGCTTGGATAGTTGCATTGCCCGTCACGAGAAAGTCGCCGCTTATTGCCGGGAACGGATTAAGGATATGGGGTTAAAGCTGTATCCTGCCGAAGATGCCGTGTGTTCCCCGACCGTGACGGCTGTTTACGTGCCCGAACACATGACTTGGGAACGTTTGGATTCCGAGTTGAGAGTACAAGGTATGGTTGTCGGCGGAAATTACGGTAAATTGGCGGGGAAGGTATTCCGTATCGGTCACATGGGATCGCAGGCGAATATCAACCTGATCAAGGAAGCGATGGATATTTTGGAAACCGTGGTTCACGATATTTAATTCCGGCGGGATGAATGGTGATATTCACGCGAGAGCTCATTAATTGGCTGGAAGCGCACCAGTTGCCTTGTCTGGTGAAGGAATCTATCGGTATCGAATGTCCCGGTTGCGGGTTTCAGACAGCGGTTTTTATGTTGTTAAGGGGAGAGATTGTCAATTCCGTGAAAACTTACCCGGGATTAATCCCTTTGATTGTGTTTCTAGCCCTTGCGGCAGGGCGTATCGCGGGAATAAAAAAAATATCGCCCGGCATATTAAAAATTACGGGTTTTGTTTGCTTGATAATAATTTTAATTTCATATTTGCTTAAATTAATAACCCACTAAAACGACAACGATGGAGATTATTGAAACGAAGAAAAAAGACCTCCCGAATGCAACGGCAGTGTTGGTATTGGGAATATTGTCACTGGTATTTTGCTGGTGCTACGGTTTCGTTGGATTGGTGTTGGGGATTCTCGCCGTGGCGATGGCTTCGTCGCCTCGCAAGGCTTATTTGGAGAACCCGGACGAGTACACGGAGGCATCTTATAAAAACGTGAGTGCCGGGCGTGTTTGCGGGATCATCGGGATTTGTGTCGCGTTGGCGGTAGTCGCTTTCGTTATCCTCGTTATACTGGGTGTTACGGCACTGGGTGTCGGTTCGGCGTTGATGCTAGGTTAAAATTAAATAACATATGGATTACAGATTTGAAATCAGTTTACCGACTAGTTCGGATTTTAGGTGTGAAATCGCGGTTGGAGGAGAACAGACATTCCAACAGTTTCACGATAAAATTGTTGAGACGTTAAATTACGACAGTTCTCAAATGGCTTCTTTCTTCACGTTAGACCGGATGGGGAACCGGGTGAAAGAAATCGCTTTGATGGATATGGCCGTGGATGACGAGGAGAGTGAAAACCTCGTTATGGACAGCACGAAGATCAGCGATATCATTAAGCCGGGATGCCTCGAACTGGAATACGTGTACGATTTCTTTTCCAACAAGTATTATAAGGTGGAATATGCCGGGGAATATATCCGCGATTCGTCGGACGTGATGCCGGTTTGTATTGCTTGCGAGGGAGATATCCCGGAACAATTCTCGTATGACGAGAGCAATGCTAACTGGGAATTTGACAAGCCCGAGGAAGAATATGACGGCGATTACGACGACAGTTTCATGGAGGAATTCGGGAATGACAGTTATGACGACGACGATCGTCAGGATCGTGACGGTGATGATGATTACTATAGGGATTCCCGTTACGAGAGTTTGGATGATTATATTGATAGACTTTAGTAATTTTAGATTTAAAGATTTTAGATTTAAGATTGATTTTCTAAAATCATAAATTTGAAATTATAATCGTAAATCTAAAATCTTTAAATGGATGAAGACATTGCTGGTATTGTTAGGACCGACGGGAGTGGGGAAGACTGACTTGAGTATAGAGTTGGCGAGGCATTACCGGACATCTGTAATTTCTTGTGATTCCCGACAGATTTATAAAGAAATGAATATAGGAACTGCCGTACCGGAGCGAGAGCAACTGGCGGCAGTTCCTCATTTTTTTATTCAGACTGTGTCCGTGCGGGATTATTTTAATTGCTGGGAATTTGAGCAGCAGGCTTTACGTAAGATACGGGAGCTTTTCGAGGAGAGGGATGTCGTGGTTATGGCGGGCGGTTCGATGATGTATATTGACGCGGTGTGCAAAGGGATTGACGAGATGCCTACTATTGACGACGAGGTGCGGGCGTCGGTGAAAGAGATGTTCGAACGGGACGGGATAGAAGCCTTGCGTCTGTTACTAAAGAAGTTAGATCCGGAGTGGTATGCGCGAGTGGATCTGAAGAACGGTAAACGGGTTATGCACGCGTTGGAAGTTTGCCTGATGACGGGAAAGCCGTATTCTTCTTTTTTGACGCGTTCCGTGAAAGAGCGGGAATTTAATATCGTGAAGATCGGACTGAACCGGGAACGGGAAGAATTGTTCGACCGTATCAACCGACGCGTGGATATTATGGTTGAATCGGGTATGGAGGAAGAAGCGCGAGCCCTTTACCCGTTGCGGCATTTGAACGCGTTGAACACCGTGGGATACAAGGAATGGTTTGATTATTTTGACGGGAAGTTTGACCGGGAAGAGGCTATCCGTCTGATAAAGCGTAATACCCGCCGTTACGCCAAAAAGCAACTTACATGGTATCGTAACGACCCGGACATCCATTGGTTCCATCCCTCCCAAAAAGAGGAAATCCGCTCCATTTTAAATTCCTTAATTTTAGATTAAGTGATTGAATTACCCTTTCTTGTAAGGGAATCCATTTTCAATTTTCCATTTTCAATTTTCAATTATTTAGTCCGTCATGTATTGTTTCGGCTCCAGTTGCTTGGTGCGTCGGGGCGGCATGAGTAGGATAAGGAACGAACCTAAAATGATAATGCACCCGAGAATATAATCCTTTATATCCAAATCGGGTTTTAAATTGATAGCGTAAACTGCGACAAGCGATTCGAGCCCGTAGGTCAGCATGGGTTGGAATGCCCGGAAAGTCATAAAGGTTTCTGCCGTGGCGGTTTGTAGGGTGGCGTAATACAGGTAGGTCGACAGGGAAGTTAGCATGAATCCCGTGAGGCACGCCGACACGATGGTCGTGGGGTGAAGGATATCTTCAATTCGAGGCAAATAGAACCACGAGGGATGGCTGTCGAAGAAGCCCGGGGCGAAAATATGTTCCCCGATGGCGATGACGGTAAGTGCCGACATCACGATAATACCACCCCAGAACATGGTGAACCCGGAAATACCGCATTTCTGGCGGGTGGTTGTGTCGGGACTCGCGATAGTTGTTTTCTCGACCACGATAGCGCGGGTGCAACTGGCTATAATAACTGCGGACATGAGTACGCTGACTCGTAATTGTATGGCTTCCGGTAGCGATTGTATGAATAACACGATGCCCACCATGATGACGATCATACCGAAAATATTACTCGCGTGGGGGCGGCGTTTAAAGAAAATGTAAGCGAAAATCGTGGTCACCACTATTTCCCCGTTTATCAATAAACTCGTTTCCGTGCTGGTGATATACAGGTAAACGGCGGCAAGAAAAAAGTTACGGCATATTTGAAGTATCGTGTACAGCCACGAGTATTTTACACCCGAACGCCAACCTTCACGGGTGACGGGTTTTCGGATGAGCAACAGTGCCACTCCTGCCGAGAATATCTGTAACGTGGCGAACACGAGAATGTTCGCTTCCAAGTACACGATGCAGAAGCGGGTAATAACGCTGATTATTGCCCATGTGATAATAGATAACAACGCGTATAGGGCACCTATTTTCATGCTTGGTTATTTTAATTTGGTTCGGATATAACGATATGTTCGGGTGAAAAGTTTTTTATTAAAATAAAATATATCTTTGTTTTGCTAAATATAACAGAACCGGTAATGACAGAATTGAATATGCGGTGCGGGTACGTGGAATCCCTCCAAGTGTTTTACAGGCAGGGAATTACTCGTGATATTTCATGGCGATTGGCGAAATTGAAAGAATTGAAAAAAGCTATTCTTTCACGAGTGGAGAGTATAAACAAGGCTTTGTGGGTGGATCTGAGGAAGTCCGAGGGCGAGGCATACCTGACAGAGATCGGGGTGGTCATCGGCGAGATAGATTATCACGTGAAGCATTTGAGGCGCTGGGCGAGAGGAAAGCGGGTGCCCACCCCGTTACCTTTTTTGCCTTCTCGTAGTCGGATCGTGTACGAACCTTACGGGGTGGTGCTTATTATAGCTCCTTGGAATTACCCGTTCCAGTTAATTATGGCACCTTTGATCGGGGCTATTTCGGCGGGGAATTGTGCCGTGTTGAAGCCTTCTCCTTTTGCCTCGGCGACGACAAAGGTGCTCGGGGAGATTGTTGCCGCGGTGTTTGATCCCGGTCATGTGGCTATGTTTGAGGGGGATGGGGAAATGGTCAATCGCTTGCTGGAGGAGCGGTTCGATTATATCTTTTTCACGGGAGGACCTCGTTTCGGGAGGCAGGTCATGGAGGCGGCTTCCCGGCATCTGACGCCCGTGACGCTGGAATTGGGGGGTAAAAGTCCCTGTATCGTGGATTGGGATGCGAATCTGGAGATTGCGGCTCGGCGTGTTGCTTGGGGGAAGTTCCTGAACGCGGGACAGACTTGCGTGGCTCCGGATTATGTTCTTATTCCGGCAGAGCATGAAGCGGCTTTCGTGGAGGCAGTGAAACGCGCGATACAACTTTTCTACGGGGAGAATCCCGCGGAGAGCCCGAATTACACGAGAATTATTCATCAGGAAGGAACGAAACGTCTGATGAAGTTGATGCATTCCTCCGGGCAAGTGGTCGTGGGGGGAGAGGTCGATGTTGAAGATAAATATATCGCGCCGACCGTGTTGACGGGTGTGGAGCCGGATAGCCCGATCATGCGGGAAGAGATTTTCGGACCGGTTTTGCCGATTTTGAATTACAAGGAGTTGGATGAGGCGATAGATTTCGTGAATGAACGAGAAAAGCCTTTGGCGTTGTATTATTTCGGACCTTCGGCGTCGGCAGAAAAAGTGTTGAAACACACAACTTCAGGCGGAGCTTGTATCAACGATACAATTATTCATGTGGGTAATTTTCATTTACCTTTCGGGGGTGTCGGAACGAGCGGGATGGGCAAGTATCACGGGAAGGCAAGTTTTGAATTGTTCAGTAATTTGAAATCTGTTGTAATTTCTCCCACCTTTATTGATAACCATTTTCGTTATGCCCCGTATAAGCATTTGAAATTGATTAAAAAATTTATGTGATGTCTGATAAGAATTATTATATTTGTTGAAATTTAAAAACAATAGCGCTATGAAAAAGTACATTTGCACAGTTTGCAGTTATATCTATGATCCCGCGGAGGGTGATCCGGACGGGGGTATTGCACCCGGAACCGCTTTTGAAGATATTCCGGAAGATTGGGTTTGCCCGCTTTGCGGCGTCGGTAAAGAAGACTTCGAACCGGTAGAGGAATAAAAATTAAAAAGAAGACCGGCTAACTTTTGAGAAACATTTCATTTCAGTTAGCCGGTCTTTTTTTATGTATGCGCTATCTTTATTTCACCCTTATCCCATCTTAAAAATACTGCTTTTACATACCATTGACGTAGCATGGACGCTCGTGTACGTCCATGCTACGTTCATGCTACGTCTATGCTACGTTCATGAGGTAGTGTATAGGTAGCCTAAGGGTAATTTTAATGTGCCCACTCGGCGAAGAAGTCGTTTCCTTTGTCATCGACGATGATGAAGGCGGGGAAGTTTTCAACCCGGATTTTCCGGATAGCTTCCATTCCTAATTCTTCGAAAGCGACGATTTCAACCGATTTGATACTTTCCTTGGCAAGGATTGCGGCAGGTCCGCCGATGGAACCGAGATAGAATCCGCCATGCTTCTTGCAGGCGTCGGTAACGGCTTGCGAACGGTTACCTTTGGCAACCATAATCATGGAACCGCCGTGGTCTTGGAACAAGTCAACGTACGGGTCCATACGTCCGGCAGTCGTGGGACCGAAGCTCCCGGATGCCATACCTTTGGGTGTCTTGGCGGGACCGGCGTAATAGATCGGGTGTTTCTTGAAATATTCCGGCATGGGTTTGCCCGCGTCGAGCATCGCTTTGATTTGGGCGTGCGCGATATCGCGTGCCACGATCAGGGTTCCCGACAGGTTCAAACGAGTTTTTACCGGGTATTGGCTTAATATCTTCAGAACTTCCTCCATGGGTTGATCCAAATCTATGTCCACGGCAGGGGCTAGAGCCGGATTCTCGGCGGGCAGGAAACGTGCGGGATTCTTCTCGAGTTGTTCGAGGAAGATTCCGTCTTCGGTGATCTTCGCCTTGATGTTGCGGTCGGCACTGCAACTGACACCGATTCCCACGGGGCAGGACGCGGCGTGACGCGGCATACGGATTACCCGTACATCATGTACCCAGTATTTGCCGCCGAATTGTGCCCCGATACCCATATCTTGGCAAATTTTCTGTATTTTGGCTTCCCATTCCAGATCGCGGAATGCCTGACCGCCCTCGTTTCCCTCGGTAGGCAGGTTGTCGTAATATCCCGCGGATGCTTTCTTCACGGTCGCCAAGCAGGTTTCGGCAGAAGTTCCGCCGATGACCACGGCCAGGTGGTAGGGAGGACAAGCGGAAGTACCCAAGTCTTTCACCTTTTCCTTGATGAACTTGGTCAACGCTTCCTCGGTCAGAAGGGCTTTGGTCTGTTGATAGAGGAAAGTCTTGTTGGCAGAACCGCCTCCTTTGGTGATAAACAGGAACTCGTATTTATTGCCTTGCGTGGCGTACAGGTCGATTTGCGCGGGAAGGTTCGTTCCGCTGTTTTTCTCGTTGAACATGGTGTAAGGTACTACCTGCGAGTAACGCAGGTTGCGATCGCGGTAGGTTTCATACACCCCTTTGCTGATCGCCTCGGCGTCGTTGAATCCGGTCCACACGTTTTCACCTTTCTTGCCGATAGCGATGGCGGTACCCGTGTCCTGACAGGTGGGGAGTTCTCCCTCGGCGGACACGACTTGATTCATTAACATGGTGTGAGCGACAAATTTATCGTTGTCACTGGCTTCCGGGTCTTGTAGGATATTGGCTAATTTCTGCAAGTGAGAAGCGCGAAGATAGAAAGATACGTCGGCGTACGCTTCCCGGGCAAGTAATTCAAGCCCCTCTTTTTCAATCTTCAGTATTTTACGTCCTTCGACTTCTATTGTCTTCACGTAATCCTTTGTTAATAAACGATATTCCGTGTCATCTTTCTGTATCGGAAATGGTTCTTGATACTTGAATTCTGCCATAATCTGTATTGTTTTTGTGTTTATATTCTATTGTTCCATAACGGAAAAATTTCTTTAATTTGTCGCAACGAAATTAGAATTAATAAATGAGAAACGCAAATTATATTTACACGGGGCAAACGCGTCAAAACGCTTTTTGCCCTTTTAGTCAAAAGTTTATAAAGTTCATAAGGTTTATAAGGTTCTTAGACCCTGCGGGGCGCTTTGTCCACGGCAGCATGGCTGCCGGTAAACCTTGTCCGAAGGACGCCCGTTACTTTATGAACTTTATAAACTTTAGGAGCTGAAAGCTCAACTTTATGAACCGGGCAAAAAGCGTTTTGACGCGTTTGCCCTAGCAGGTTACATTTGCCTCTGGCAAGTTGCAGGTTATGAAATTTGTTGTATCTTTGTTCAAGAATTTAAACTTGTAACTTGCCGCTTGTGGCAAATGTAACCTGTAACTTTACCGGAGGTAAAATGATATTTATTGTTATTGTTGTTTTCCTGTGTCTGGATTTTATCCTTGAACGGGTGCTGGAACATTTGAATTTTAAGCATATGTCGCCCGTGTTACCCGAGAGTCTGAAGGGTATCTATGACGAGAAGGAATACGGTCGTTTCCAGTCGTACAAGCGGGAAAACGGACGGTTGGACAGTTGGAGTTCCGGGTTCGGCTTTGCCGTGATGATGATTTTCCTTCTGGCGGGCGGTTTCGGGTGGTACAATGATTGGGTGGTGTCCGTGACCGATAGTGCCGTGTGGCAGACACTTCTTTTCGTGGTCGGGTTATCTTTGGCTTCATCCGTGCTGGATATCCCTTTCGATTATTACGCTACTTTTCATATTGAAGAAAAATACGGGTTCAATAAAACCACGAGGAAGATTTTCTGGCTCGATGCCGTGAAGGAATTACTGGTTTCTCTTGTCATGGGAGGCGTGTTGCTGGCGCTTGTCGTGTGGTTCTACACGTGGGCGGGCGCTTCTTTCTGGTTGTACGCGTGGAGAGTCGTGATCGTGTTTTCGCTTTTCATGGGGATGTTTTATTCCCAGTTGATAGTGCCTCTGTTTAATAAACAGACTCCTTTGCAGGAGGGGAGTTTGCGGGATAAGATTCAGGCGTTTGCCGGGAAGGTGGGATTCAAGTTGGATAATATATACGTGATCGACGGCTCGAAACGTTCGACAAAGGCTAACGCTTATTTCACGGGGCTGGGGCCCAAGAAACGGGTGGTGTTGTACGACACGTTGATTGACGATTTGACGGAAGAGGAGATCGTTGCTGTGCTGGCGCACGAGATCGGGCATTACAAGAAACGGCACACGTTACAGTCCATGGGACTTTCGATAGTGCAAACGGGTGTTATACTCTGGCTGTTTTCCCTGTGTGTCGACAACGCGGCGTTGTCCGGGGCGTTAGGAGGCGATAAGGCGTATTTCCAGTTGGGATTGATGGCTTTCGCTATACTTTATTCTCCGGTTAACTTGATTTTGAGTATCGGCATGAACGTGTGGTCACGGAAGAACGAGTACGAGGCGGATGCTTTCGCCGGGACTCATTACGAGGGGGAGTATCTCGTGTCGGGATTGAAGAAAATATCGGTGAAGTCTTTGAGCAATCTGACGCCTCACCCGCTGTACGAGTATATTCATTATTCTCATCCTTCTTTATTGAAACGGATTAAGGCAATTAAACGTATTCACGAATAAAAATGTAAATCCATGAAAGCGATCATTATTACAATCGGTGATGAAATCCTGTTAGGACAGATACTGGATACCAATTCACAATATATTTCGAAACAATTGACTCGCCTCGGGGCGGAAGTGATTGATATTTTATCTATTGCCGACGATCGGGAGGAGATATGCCATTGGGTGGATTACGCCATGAAGCGGGCGGAGCTGGTTATCGTGACCGGTGGGCTCGGACCGACGAAAGATGACGTGACGAAGAAGGTGTTGGCGGATTATTTCAATACCCGCTTGGTGATGAACGAGGAGGTGTTGAAGTGGATCGAGAAGTTGTTGGAGAACGGGGGAATGAGTATGAACGAGGCGAATCGCGGTCAGGCTCTTCAACCCGAATCGGCAAAGATTCTGTTCAACCGCAAGGGGACGGCTTCCGGCATGTGGTTCGAACGGGACGGGAAAGTATTGGTTTCTTTGCCGGGCGTGCCTTTCGAGATGGAGGATTTGATGATGCAAAGTGTGGTTCCCGGGTTGCAACACTTGTTCCCGCACCTGCAACTGGATTACAGGATGCTGAAGGTGTATGATATCCCGGAGTCGGAATTGGCTATCCGATTGAGTCAATGGGAAGAAACGCTTCCCGAGGGATTCAGTCTGGCTTATCTGCCTTCCCCGGGATTTGTTATGTTGCGATTGACGGCGAAGGGAAAGCAGGTGTATAATTTGGATACCCGTTTCGACGGGTTGAAAGAAACACTGGAGGGATTGCATTACACGGAAGGAGAGAACGGGGGGACGGAGCGGGAATTGGGAGAGTTGCTGTTGATGAAAGGAAGGACGATCGCTACCGCCGAGAGTTGCACGGGTGGGAATATTGCCGCCCAATTGACTTCCATTGCCGGGGCTTCGGCTTATTTCAGGGGAAGCGTGGTCGCTTATGCCAATGACGTGAAGGAACGGGTGCTTGGGGTGAGCCGGGAGGATCTGGAACAATTCGGTGCCGTTAGCGAACCCGTGGTGCGACAAATGGCAGAAGGTGTACGCCGCCTGATTGGGACAGACTACGGGGTGTCTACGTCCGGCATCGCGGGACCCACGGGTGGTACGCCGGAGAAACCGATCGGTACGGTCTGGATCGGTGTTGCCGGACCGGGAAGGACGGTCGCCCGCAAGTTTACCTTTTCTTTTACGCGGGAAAGGAATATCGGCAAAGCTACCGTGAAAGCGATAGAGTTGGTTATTGAAGAAATTCGCGGTGGAAATAGATAATTTTTTCAAGGAAAATTCGGTTGCCCCGTGTGGGGTGAATTGTGGGGTGTGTATGGCTTATTTGAGAAAGAAAAAGCCATGTAGGGGATGTTGGTCTGATGGTGTGAAGATGAAACATTGTACCTCCTGTCGTATTAAGAATTGTCTTCTTTCGCGGGAATCCGGGGGACATTATTGCCACGAATGCGAGAAGTTCCCTTGCTTGTCGGTGAAAGGATTGGATAAACGATACCGGACTAATTACGGGATAAGTCTTATCGATAATCTTAGACGGGTGCAAGAAGTTGGTGAAGTTCGTTTCTTGGAAGAGGAACGGGAAAAATGGAGATGTAAAGCGTGTGGGAATGTCCTGTCCGTACATTTGAAAGCGTGTATGTTTTGTGGTGGAGAGAGATGAGAAAATAGGGCTAACCAGCCCTATTTTCTTATTTACTTCAACTGAGTGTCTGTGACGTGTTTCTCTTTGTACGGAAAAGCTTTGTCATATTCTTCTATTTCTTCTTCGGTCATATCGAACACGACGTCTTCATAGAATTTGCCGGATATTTCGCACAGACTTCCTTTTGCCAATTCATAGACCATGAATGGCTCGAAATTCTTACCCTCGTGCGTGGTAATATTGAATTGGGCTGCATTCACGAAACCGAATCTATGGTAATATGCCGGGTTTCCCCAGAGAACGATGGCTTTATATCCCATTTGTCCGGCAACGTTTTTCGTGTGTCCTATTAACCGGGTGCCGATTCCCTGTTTCTGTACTTCCGGTGCGGCACAAATCGGTCCAAGGTAAAGGATTGTATGTTCCTTCTCTTCTTTATCCACGACTTTTGCCCGGGTACACACGACATGCCCGACGATCTTCCCTTCGTGTTCGGCAACAAAGTTAAGTTCGGGAATGAAACAATCCGCTTTTCTGATTTTGTGTAATAACAGGTGTTCTGACGCTCCCGGTTGATACACGTCCCAAAAAGCCTCCCGTGTCATGTTCTCCACGTATGCGTGGTCTTGCTCTTTTTCTTGTCTGATAGATATTTTCATGTATTTTAATTTTTTATTCCGATGTAGAATACATAACCGTAATACGATTTGTATCGTTGATAGAGATTGCTCTCGTTCAATTGTCCGGTCACGAAGGTTTTGGCGTCATCGCTGTACTTGTATTTTTGCAGGAATGATTCCGCGTGTTCTTGCGCGGGACGGAAGAAGTTTTCTGTCCAACAATTTTCGGGTAACACGAAATGTGCCGCGGGAGTATATCCCGCCTGTTCCATTTGTTTTACTTTGGTCGAGATCAAATCGATTTCACTGTAATGGAATGTCCAGAAACGGTCTATTTCTTCGGGACGTGTCGGCGTGAACCATGATGCTTCCGAAACGGCAATTATTCCTCCCGGTTTTAGAAATTTTTTCCACTCGTTCAATCCTCTCTCGTACCCGATGTTGTAAATTGAACCCTCCGCCCAAATCAAGTCCAGTTCGTTTTCTTTAAACGGTAATTCTGCCATAGAACCCGTGATTCCGGATACCCGGTCGCTGAATCCATGTTGTTTCATGCGATCGTTTACTCTGGCAATCATCTTGGGTAGTAAATCAATAGCCGTGATTTTCCCTCGCATGTTCGCCGCGAGGGTTAGGGTTTGTCCTCCCGCCCCGCAACCGATATCGGCGATTTTTGATTCCGGGGATAGATTCCCGACGAAGCTTAACGCCAGTTTTGTTACCTCTTCACTTCCGGGACCTTGACGATCCAATGGTGAGAAAAAGTCTTCGATCATGTTCATGTCGAAGTCCGCGATTAATTTCAATTCTTCTTTCATGATGTACTTGTTTTTTGAATAATGAATAATATGTTTTGAATCACGTGCTTTTCGGGCACAAGGATTCAAATGATGATTTTCGAGGCACCCGTGGATGTGCTTCAAAACCTTAAAAGTGTTTTCAATAAGAAATCATTCCGGATGGAATACCCGAATCGAAAAGCCCAGTCTGAAAAGATTACAGACTGTTAATTACGCATTTATCTTCTTAGAATTTGTTGTTTTCAAAAAGCAATTGTATTATTTTCGGGAGTAAAGATAGTGCTTTTTGGGTTATTTCCAATAGTATGTGTCATTTACTTACCGGTTGTAGTATATTATTCCCCCGATTAGTAAAAGTCCCAAGATGATCGTGAACACGATTTTCAGGGTACTGTAGGGGCGATCCCCCGTGACTTCTCCCGTTCTTCCGTTCACGAAGAAGTGGTATACTTTTTTGCCATACAAGTAAGACGACATGTAAACAGGCAGTAATATCAATTTGAATTTGATGTTGTCGTACCGTGTGTTTTTTGATAAAATCCGCTGTTTGTCGCCACCGATGTCCCGTCGGATGGCAGAGTCTATTTGTGTTGCCATTTTGCCTTGGGCAATCTCGAATCCTTGGGTGAGGTTGATGATGTATTTTTCCGTGATGAACCCGCTTAGGAAACGGTTGTCCATTTCCACGAGGTTTTCCGTGTCCCAGTCTTCGATTTTTGCCACGGTTCCCGAGGCGATTAATTTGGACGCCGGAACCATTACATCGTCGAAAAAGAGGGATATGTTTCCGTCGCGGTAACTCCACGCCGTGCGGATTACCGTGCGTCGGTTTTTGCCTGTTCCTACCGAGGTCGTGTAGGTAACACCCCGTTGTCCCGTGTATTGGGTTTCCGTTTGTGCGTCGTATGTCCAACAAGGGATATACACGCCTTGCATTTTTTCGGAGCAACGGGCTTGTTGTTTCAAGTTACCGGGTGCGAACCATAATTTCCGTAACCATTTGTGGAGGCAGTCATCAATTTCTTTACCGGAGATTTGGAACGGTAGCAGGTAGGATGGTTTGAACAGTCGTTCATAATGCGCGTCGGCTTCAATCAAGGGAGTACCGCAGTAGGGGCACTCCATGGATTTCATGTTTTCGTCGAATGTCGATTCGGCGCCACATTTCCGGCATTTGATGATGTTTGTGTTGCGCGTGTTGAGTTCTTCAACGTGCCCGGCAAGGAATGCGAAGCATTTCGTTTCCTCGCGAAGCAACATGGCGGC